>CANHVD010000275.1 GCA_947463775.1 Planctomycetaceae bacterium
GTTAACAGCGGATTGCGATCATTGCTGGGAATAGGCTTCAAAACATGCTCGGGCAACAATCTATTCATTAATGCACGCACCGCAGCTTGAGAGCCATCGGCTCTCTGCACGCGACAACACGCGAGAATCGAGCAAGAGCTGAAGCTCCAGGACACCGATCAGGAATCTATACAAATAAACACACCCAAGTGCAATTTTCCGGAACTATTGGTCAGAGTCGTTGACAGTTCTTCCAAACGACCCGGATATGATGTAAAGAGGCAACGTTTTGGGGAACTTTTCTACAGCAATCCAAAAAAGTCGAGCAACACGGTCAGCTTGAGGTCATGATGTTTCCGTAGAAGAAGTCGCCGGGAACCGGGCTTCTTAACCGATTCTACTCAGAGCAAGTTACGTCAGAGTGTAAAAGTATCGCCAGAATTTGACATCCAATTTGCGTGCTTGTGACGTAGAGTCGTAAGTTGCGTATTTCACGGAAAATTCGGCGGCAAAGACGCGGACTGATATGTCGACAGTCATTCGATCATGCCCGGGGTGCAAATCCCTGATTCTTTCGGACACAGATCAGTGCCCTGAGTGTGGTCACGTCTTCTACGAACGCAAGAAAACAGAATCGTCTGGCGTTGCACCCGCTACTCCGGATGCGTTGAAGTCGGCCAGCATGCAGGAGCCATGTCCGCATTGCGGTGAAATGGTCCGGTCTGGTTTGGTACGTTGTTGGAGCTGCAATCAGTTCATGCGCGCCGATGTCGCTGCGCGGTACCGTCAGCTCACAACCAATCCCCAGCCAATCATTTACAGCACGATTTCCGCCGAGAATCGCAAAGACTTTTTGCCTCCGAGAGCTGAATCCAAGGCTGATGATGCGGCAAAAGTGGTTGATATCGACGATTTCAAACTCGGCTCCGGTGTAGACTCCGTGGAGGCGGATGATTTTGAAGTCGGCAGTGGCGTGAAGCCTGTTAAGCCCCCAGTGGCTCCGGCAAAAAATCTGGCGGTGCCTGCCCCTATAAATCAGGTTGATGTGAATCAGGCTGATGGGCCGGATAAGCCAGAAAACACAACAAAAGTAACGAGCAAATCCAAGGCATCAGGAACTGCTCCAGATACGAATCCTCCCGGAACTGCTGGTTCAGCCGACATTGCATCAGACGCACCGGCAACGGCCCCGGCCCCTGTTCAGGCGACTCCCCGCAACAGAGGTGGGGAAGATGACTTGTTGTCCTTCGCTGTTGAAGAGCAGAAGGAAGGCAAAAAACGCAAAAACCAGAAGAACGCTGAACGACTGAGGAAACAAGTACTCGTTCCGTGTACCTGTGGCGCATGGATTCGTGTCAATGAAGATCAGGCTGGCAAAACCCTGCGATGCAAACAGTGCAAACAGCCCGTTGTTGTACCGGGTTTGAAGAAGAAGGCAGACAAGCAGGAGAAGCCGGCAGCAAAGGTCGAAGCCGCCTCCGTGCAGAAGACCGTATCATGGATTGATGACGCATGGTTCCACGTTTTGTCTCCCGCAGCTTTGGTGCTTAAACCTGGCAGTCTGACCGGCAAACACACTGAAGTGGATATTGCCTTCGATAACTCTGGCCTGCACATTTTGACTTTTGCTGGTACGAAAAAGAAACGGTCAATTTTTAGCTTTGGCGGTGGCAACAAAAAAGCAGACCATCTGGCTCGCCGTCAACAGATTCGAGAACAAGTCGCAAAAGCCGGTAACTTTGAGAACCTCGAAAACGTTGAGATTCGAAAAGTTGATGGATCGCGTTCCGGCGAAGTAAGACTCGTACAGCCAGTCGCAAAAGTATCAGAGTCCATGTTTGCTGGTGTGCCGGTCTTCGGTGAAGGGCGAATCGCCATCTTTTTGCCGCTCGAAATTGATGGCGGAAAACAAGCATTCTTGTCGTTTTCTATAAGCGGATGGCGAGTCATCGCAGAGCAGTTTAAGTCGCTGTTCGGAGCGGAACTCAATGGCACGGAGAACGGAATTCCGGAGTCAGATAAAGCAGAGACTCTGAGCTGCTTTATGAACCAGAGTCGCATCGAATCAGTTAAAGGACTCATCTACTACCAAAAAGATGCGGCCTACACCTTGGAACTGAGCGGGCACAAATGTAAGTCGTGCGGCACCACAATCAGCGAAGAGGCACGCAAGGCGGCCAAACTGGGTGGCGTCAAGGGCAAGGGAATCGCGAAAGCAAAATGCCCGAAGTGTTCTAACAAGATGCAGGCAGAGTCACTGTATAAGATTGCTAAAGGGCCCGATTCAGGAAATGCTGGTTAGTTCTCGACTGACCTATCGCCTGCGCCCGGCAAGTTAAGTGCCTGCTTGTCATTCTGGTTGGGTCTGCGAATCCAATCCTTCTTGCCCGGAACTTCCCTTCCGGAAGTCTTAGACATCGACAACTTACTCATTCAGGCTGCTGGGCATCTGCATGCCAGATAGTCGCCGGCAGGCGAGTGGTCCCAGTGTGTGATCCGGTGCCAAAGCATGCTCGGCTCTGGCTTTCCACTTTGATCCATCACACCTTTGAAGCATCTGATCAGGGTACATTTGTTTCTCTGATACCTGATTGCATCAACCCCCAACGTGACTCTGATTGTGATGCTGCCCGGAGCACGTTATCGTCCCGATTGCGAAGTAAACGTAAACGGCAGACGATTACCAGGGGAACCAACGAGATCCTTCAAGTCAGCTATTCGAAGCTGCACTCCGACAGAAATGCTGGTATGAAGCGAGTTGTTGAATCACAAGAATGCGATAGCAGGACGGCGGTCCCCGGGAACTTTAGGAAGTAACAGGCCTCCCATGCAGACAACAACATGGAACGGCATTTCACTTTCTCAAATGATGCTGGGAACAGTTCAGTTTGGGATGCCGTATGGAATTGCAAACCAGACCGGGCAGCCAGAATATCGAGATGTTGTCGCTATCGTGGATGCGGCAGTGTCTGGAGGAGTTAACTGCTTTGACACAGCAGCAGCCTATGGTCAAAGCGAAGAGATTCTGGGGCGAGCCCTGAAGGAACTCGGCATTAGTCACAAAGTTGCGGTGGTCACAAAAGTCAGGCCACTCACATCAGAGGAACTTGCAAACCCACGACTCGCAGAATCAGCGATTCAGTCATCCATTGAACTTTCTCTGCAACGGTTGCAGCTTGATTGCCTTCCGATCGTACTTTTCCATCGAGAGTGCGACGCTAAATTCCTCGACATACTCGCAAGACTTCGCGATGAGGGAAAGTTAAAGCACTTCGGCGTGTCGTGCGGCAATATTCCAGGAACTGCAGCTGATTTCGTTTCAGGAGGACATGCCTCGGCTCTGCAGATTCCCGCAAACATCGTGGACCATCGGCATTTTCGCAGCGGAATCATACAGAACTCGGTCTCTCAAAACGTCGCCATTTTCATCCGCAGTGTTTATCTGCAGGGGCTGTTGGCGATGGCAGAGGAAACTATCCCGGATAAACTTCGCGGCATCCTTCCGGAAAGACAACGACTCACATCGATTGCTGAAGACTCAGGTCTTTCATTAATGGAACTTGCGTTGCGGTATATACTAACATCGCCTGGAATCACGTCCGTACTGACTGGCGTCGAGACACTGGAGCAGGTCGAGCAGAATCTGTTGACGTTCGCCAGAGGAAGGCTTTCTGAAGACATCTTGTCAGCGATCCACCAGGATGTGACTGAACTACCGGAGGTGATCATCACTCCTTCCATGTGGTCCTTGTAACAACCGGGAGTATCGTATGAACGTGTCGACCTATCTGTTTCCACTGTTCCTGATCTGCGTCATATCTGTCAACTCGGTTTTCAGTGATGACTCCACAAGAACACAGCCTCAGCCTGTTGACGCACAACTGATCTCTGAGTGCATGTCGATTCTTCGTGGCGGCCTCGTTTCTGAAGAATTCTGGCCGGCCATGCATGCCGCTGAAGCGTTGACTTATGCGGGTGCGGGATCAGAAGTTATCGCTGCCCTCACATCGCGATTGCCGAACGAACAGGATGATCAACGACGTTGTGGTCTTGTCAGAGAGCTCTATCGAGCTGGCGATCACAGCCACCTGCAAATACTGTTCGATGTACTCGGCAATCCCTCATCGAAAGGGCGCACACATGCGGCGGAGAGCCTTTACAAAATCGGCCAGACGGCTGACAAGAAGTTGCTGCGTGAAGCGATGAATCAGTCCGAAAGTATCCCCTTGCAGATCATGGCCGCTGCCGCCCTTATCAAGGCTAAGGACTCCGCAGCAATGGATCTTGTTCGTCGTCAACTTCAGTCTTCAGATGCTACGGCCCGAAATCTTTCCGCGTGGGTCATCGGTCGACACGGTAACAAAGATGATGCCGGACCCATCAAAACTGCGTTGCAAAAAGAGTCGGTTGCAGCGCCCAAAGACGAGATGTCAGTAACCTTCCTGACAGTATCTCTCGCTTCTCTGGGTGACTCCGAATGTCGCACCGCGCTGGTGAGTCAACTCAGTTCTCCTAACCCAACAGCAAGGGCCATGGCGGCCGAGTTTGCAGGGCTAAGCAGGACCACAGAAGCTCTGGAAAAGCTAAAGGAGCTGCTCAAGGACCCCGCTCTGGATGTTCGTATCCGTTCGGCTCAATCGATCCTTGCACTCTCGAAGGCATCATCACATTGATGCAACTCGGAGTAACTTCAAAAGGCATAGGAACTCCACAAACTGTCGTTTTAGCATTTAAATGCTTAAGTTTTGCAAAGACTACAGATTGATGTGCAGGCGTCTTGTCGATGAAATTGGAGCCTGCCAACGCCAAATCCAGACTTCAGAATCCAATTTGGGTTCCACCGCACAAGCACATTTACCCTCGCGACGTCTTGCAAACATCGCAAAAACCACGATAAAATTGTCCACTCCCTGACGCTGCGTAAATCAATCCTCCGTCTCCTCCCTGCCTACAGGACGAATACCAATGATCGACTTTCATTTTGGTAAGGCTCATCGCAATTGCGAAGGATCATCCCGTCGAGATTTTCTCCGGGTCGGTGGATTGGGGCTCGGTAGTCTGTCGCTGGCCAACTTGCTGCAGGGAAAAGCCAAAGCAGCAGAACAGGGGATTCGAACATCTGATAAGTCTGTGATCTGGTTGTGGCTGGGTGGTGGTCCAACTCAGTTAGAAACCTTTGACCCGAAGATGACGGCTCCTGCCGAATACCGCAGCGTGACCGGCGAGGTGAAAACCGTACTTCCGGGAGTCACCCTTGGCGGCAACTTTGAACGCATTGCGGGGCTGGCTGACAAGATGGCCTTTGTCCGATCGTTTGCTCATACCAACAGCGGTCACTCTGGTGGTACTCACTATGTCATGACCGGATACGATAATCGACTGGCAGATAACGGAGCTGTGGCAGATCGACCATTTCTCGGTTCCATCATGTCGCGAATTCGCGGCACCAATCATCCAGAAACAGGTATTCCAACCTACGTTCGCCTTGGTGGGATTTACGCAGATGGCCCGGCGTTCCTGGGGACTGCTTATGGCCCATTCGATCCGGCTGGTGAAGCTCGACGCAATATGTCTCTTTCGATCGAACAATCGCGGCTTTCAAACCGCCGTGCTATGCTCGAAGGCATCGACAATGTGAAACGCAACATCGATCGCAAGGGTCTGATGGAAGGCCTGGACTCATTTGAAGAACAGGCATTCAATTTGATCCTCAGCCGATCTCAGCAGGCATTCGATCTGAAGTACGAAGATCCTCGCGTTGTCGATCGATACGGAAAAGGCCTTGGCGAACAAATGCTTCAGGCACGTCGACTCTGCGAAGCGGGCTGCGGTTTTGTGACGCTGCAGCATGGAGGCTGGGATATGCACAGCGATATCAAACAGGAGATGGATCGTCGCGGCCCGGAAGTTGACCGAGCGGTCTCGGCCCTGGTTGAAGATCTCGATCAGCGAGGAATGCTGGAGAATGTCCTGCTGGTGATCAGCGGAGAATTTGGCCGCACGCCAAAGATCAATGGCTCTTCAGGGCGAGATCACTGGGCTCCGCTCAGCACCCTGGCGTTTGCTGGTGGCGGACTGAAGATGGGTCAGGTTGTGGGTGAGTCAGCAGAGAAAGCTGATGTCCCCAAAACGACTCCAATTACTCCCCAGGACCTGATGGCCACAGTCTTCCATGTGCTCGACTTCGACAAGCGAATTCAGTTTACGAACCAGTCGGGCCGACCGACCTACATGATCGAGAATGGTCGACCGATCGAAGAACTGATCTGATAAACACACCTCAGTTGAGTGTCACTGCCTGTGTGTGATCGACATCCGGGCAATCCTTGTTCACAATGAGCGGCTCAAGGTTTCTGCACATCATGCGCAGGGATTGTTGGGTACGTCTGTGATTCAGGGAGACGACACTGTGAATGCTGTTAATCGTGTTAGGATCGTTCTTCTCGCAGCCGCGTCCTTTGCAATAATCTGGAATCAGGCTCAACAGACATCTGCGCAACAGACGTCGTTTTCACGAGCTGTAGTGGCCGCGGACCATGTAGCGGCGAGTGAAGCCGGCGCTCGAATCCTTCGTGAAGGTGGCAACGTCGTTGACGCTGCCGTTGCCACCTCATTCGCCTTGTCGGTCGTGCGACCAGCAAGCTGCGGAATTGGTGGCGGCGGTTTCATGGTGATCTGGGACGCCGATCAGCAGAAAGCTGTGGCACTTGATTATCGAGAACGAGCACCGGCCGGTGCGACCGCCACTGCACTGCAAGACGATGATACGTCTCCCGAACCACCAAGTGTTCGAGGTGGTAAAGCTGTGGGAGTGCCAGGGAACGTGGCCGGCTTGTGTTATGCCGCCAGGAAATACGGCACTATGCCGATTGCTCGCCTTGTGCAGCCAGCGATCGATCTCTGTAAAAATGGTGTCCCGATCGATCAACATGATCAGGAGGTTCAGGCAACGACCCTTAACAAACTCAAAAGTCATGCTGGCTATGAAGAAAGATTCAAACTTCTGAAGAAGCTCTACCTGAATGATGGTAAGCCGTGGCAGATCGGCGACAAATTTTATTCTCCGCAACTCAAGACTCTGGAAGCCATCGCCGCAAACGGCGCGGCGGGGTTCTATGAAGGTCCGGTGGCGTCAGCAATTACGCAGACGATCACGGCAGAGTCCGGCATTTTTTCTACAGATGATCTGGCAGCGTATCAGCCGACCGAGCGTAACGCTCTTGTTTCAAAATTTCACGGCAAGCAGATCATCACGATGCCACCACCATCCAGCGGAGGAGTGGCTTTGCTGCAAACTCTGCAGGCTCTGGAAGAGTGGGAAACTCTGTCGCAAAAGAGCTTAAA
>CANHVD010000276.1 GCA_947463775.1 Planctomycetaceae bacterium
TCCGGGAAGTCGATGCTGAACGTCGTACCCTTGCCCGGCTTGCTGTCTACATGGATGGAGGCGCCATGCAATTCTACGATTCCCTGAACAACAGACAAACCGAGTCCTGTTCCTTCACCGATGGGCTTTGTCGTAAAGAAGGGTTCGAAGATTCGTTCCAGAATTTCCGGCACGATTCCTGGCCCGTCGTCACTGACGGAGAGCCGAACAACTCGGGAGGAACAATCAGATGGACCTGCAGGCCGAAGACTAGCCGCCAGTTCTCGGGCATTTGTGGCAATCAGTTCGACGCCGATATCGATCGTACCCGATCGACTGCCAATCGCCTGCGCGGCGTTCGTGACGAGGTTGATGATGACCTGCTCAATCTGTGTTTTGTCAGCGAGTATCCAGAATGGTTCATCTGCACAGTGAACGGTCAACGAAAACCTGACCGGCACCGTGGCTTTCAGCATTGTTACCGCATCATTAACAATTAACGCCAGCGAGTGACGGCGCAGCTCCGTAGGTTGCTGTCGGCAGTAAGAAAGAATCTGCTGCACCAGATTTCTCGAGCGAATTCCGGACCGGTAGATTTCCCCGAGGTACTGCGCGAGTACCTCATTTCCCTTGATTTCCTTCTGAGCCAGTTCCGTATTTCCAAGGATCGTGGCAAGCGCGTTGTTGAAGTCATGTGCGATGCCGCTGGCGAGCGTTCCAATGGCTTCCATTTTTTGCGATTCACGCAGTTGAGATTCCAGCGATTCTTTGGCTGCGTCCGCCTCCACGCGTTCCGTGACGTCGGTGATAAATCCATGCCACAGAACGGAACCATCCGGCTCCCGTTCAGGTGTTGAGCTACCAGCCAGCCATTTTTCTTTGCCGTCGATCTGGATGCGGAATTCGTGAGACCACGGTGTCATATCGCGAGCAGACGCCTGAATCGATTCCTTGATTCCCGCAAGATCGTCAGGGTGCGCTTTAGCGATGATGCCGTTGGCATCCTGTCGAACATCTTCCGGAGCAATTTCAAACAGATTCTCCAGCCCCACGCTGCCGTACGGAATGGAAATACGACCATCTTGATGAAGTCGAAACTGATAGACGGCCCCTGGTATTCGGCTGGTGACCTTCTGCAAAATCTGCAGGGCCTCATTCCTGGCTTCTTCCGCATGCTTGCGTTCTGTAATGTCGATTGCAAGAACGAAAAATCCGATCACGTTTTGTTCTGCATCAAGGTCAGGAACATAGTTCACAAGAGTCTGGTTAGTCTTGCCGTCCGGAGACTGATAGGCACTTTCAAATGTGACTTTCTCGCCCGCCAGTGCCCGGTGAATAGAAGGCTTCACCCGCTGAAAGAGATCATTTCCCAACACATCGATCATTTGCTGGCCAATCACCTGTTCATGGGATTTTCCAAAAAACTGTTGATAGTGATTGTTGGCAAATAGATAGCACAGATTTCTGTCGATTCGAGCCACCGGTCCGGGAACATGATTCGCCACCAACACCAGTTCGCGGCGGCTTTCTTCCATAGCCAGCTCGGCTATTTTTCGATCCGTCACATCCTGATGAATGACAATCACACCCGGCCGAAGCCCCTGCATTCGAGTGACGTGCACATAGAACCAGCAAGTTTGATCCGGCGAATGACTCGGATACTCCATTGAAAATTCTGACTGGCGTCCTTCCAGGACCGCTCGTATTCCTGCCAACAGCTGACCTGAATTGGTATCGCTACATTTCCTGCTAGGCAGATTGCACCTCTGCAGATAGTTGACCCCAATCGGATTTGCCAACTCAGCCGAGCCACCGTTGTCTCTGGAATGCCGTCGCCATGCCTCATTGACAGCAATGATCACTCCATTCTCGTCAAGAACGGCGATGTGCTTTGACAGGGAGTCAAATATCGAAAGATGAAACTCTTCACGTGCTTGCAGTGCGGATTCTGCCGCCTTGATCGCAGTGATGTCTGTCAGCACAATCCGCTGCAGAAACGCGTCGTCTGCGTCCTGAGCAATGTTGGAGTCGAGCTGAACCCAAGTCGTGATTCCGTCCTTGTGACGTAATCGCAATTCACAGGATTCGGTTTTGCCAGAGATCAACAACTGGTGACGATGAAAGTAAAAAACATCCTGATCTTCTGGCAAAATGAAGTTACTAAATCGGACCATTGCGGTCGAACTGCGAGTAACTCCGAGCAGATTGCAGACGGTCAGATTGGATTCCAAAATCAAACCCTGGACGTTCAGCGTGCAATACCCGACTGGGGCAAGATTATAGAGATCGAAATACCTTGAACGGGACAGATCCAACTCGGCCTCTGTTCGTCGGAGTTCTTCGTTCTGCAGTTCCAGTTCGATCTGGTGAACGCGCAGTTCATGAATCAGGGTTTGCATCTGCTCCAGAGACATCTTCTCGGCCGTTCTGGCAATCACCCGAGATTCATGGCGAATTTTTTGTTCCGCGTCAAGTCGCAGGGCTTGCGTATCGAGAACACGTAGGGGACGGTTCATTGCGGATGACTCCCATGAAATGAAAACACGAGCAGGAACTCGGCCGAGGTATTTCCGACGTTGAGAGTCAACAGGTGCTAGTGCAGATGAATACGAATCGAATCAGCCGCGGGTCCGCAGCGGATTGTCGATTTCATCGTTTAGCGGCAAGCCGAAGGCGTCGTTGCCGGATGTCGCCTGCGGCTTGCCGTTAAGCGAAGAAGCAAATGCCTGATTAAATCAACAACACGCCGGCGCGTTCCGGCTGAGACTATCCATCCACCTGCCAGGGAGACTGTACCGCTTACTCCCCCGTTTCCGCAATGGACTTAATCAATCGCTCGGTCGTTGAGGTCGCGTAGGTTTGCCCGGATTCATTGACCAGTCTTGAAATCGTGACCCAGACATCAAGACTTCTGCCATCCTTCGTCATGCGTTTCGTTCGCAATGGCTGAAGTGTTTCTTCGCGACTCAGAGTGGAAACCCTCGCGGAAAAGTCTTCGAGCGACAATTCAGGCACACAGTCCCGAATGTTCAGCAACAACGCTTCGGCTTCACTCCAACCATACATACGAACTGCAGACGGATTCCAGGCGATAATTCGACCATTCAGGTCATGCACGGTAATGGCGTCATTGGAATCTCGCACAACAACCGCCAGGCGAAGCTGGTCGTTCGCCTTGGCGAGTGCTTCTTCAACGCGTTTTGGTTCGGTAATGTCGACGAACGTAATGACGACACCTTCGATCACATTGTCCAGAGTTCGGTAAGGTCGAATCCGCATCAAGAACCAGGAACCGGACGTCGTCTGCACCTGCCGTTCGCGAGATTCCAGAGAGTCAAGCACAGCCTGAGCATCAACCAGCAGACTATCGTAACCCACGAGATTCGAAACAATGTGACCGACCGGTCGCCCCACATCACCGGGAATCAGATTGATCAACTGAGCCACCGTCGGTGTAAATCGAAGAATTCGCAATTGCGGATCGACAAAGACCGTTGCGATGCCCGTACCGGATAACAGGTTGTTCATATCGTTGTTGGCACGAGACAGATCCAGCACCTTCGCCTGTAGCTCCGCATTGACTGTCGACAGCTCTTCGTTGATCGACTGCATTTCCTCACGCGAGGTTTCCAGTTCTTCGTTCGTTGACTGAAGCTCCTCATTGACGGACTGCATCTCTTCATTGGACGACTTCAATTCTTCATTCGAACTCTCCAATTCTTCCTGAGCACACTGCAGATACTCATCGCGAGCATGGAGTTCTTTTCTCAAAGCCTCTATGACGGCCTCGGCTTCCGAAGACGCCGCCGGGGCTTTGGCCTCTTCGCCAGAGAAAGCCGCTGGGGACAAAGCAGTCGATGGCTCCGCCGCCTGTTGCAGAATGATCAGGTACAACGACACGTCCGCAGGGGCAGCGGCCTCATCGACTCCTGTTAGCGTCGAAGAAATGACGGGGCAGACACTGAGCTCCACTCGAGTAAAATGGCCGTTGGTTTTAACAGACAATCCCGGAGCGTGCACGATCTCCCGAGTCGCCACGACCCGTTGCAATGACACGGCAAGGTCATGCCTCAGTCCTTCGCGAGCCATCTTCAGAATGTTGTTGATGCCTGCTTCACCCGAACTGGGCTCCAGATACAGGCCCGTGCGACCATGCAGATAAAGAATATCGCCATTGGCTTTCACCAGTGCGGCCGAGACACCAAGATGTTTCAGCAAAGTTTCTTCAACAAGTTCACGAAGAGGACGTTTCACAGGGCCGGCAACCTTTCCGGAGATCTTTGGCATAGTCGTATCAATTGCGTACAGAGGTGACAGATCTCGTCCTCGGAATGAGTTCAGCAACTTAGCTTCACCAACTCGTCGCTGATAGAGCTTGGCTTTTCGATCGACCGTCGAGAACAAGTCGTTGAAGTCACTGATTCCCTCCGATGAACCCAGAAACAGAAAACCATTCGGTCTAAGTGCAAAGTGGAACAGAGGAATCAGCTTCTTCTGTAATTCGGCCCCCAGATAGATCAAAACATTGCGGCAACTGATCAAGTCAAGCTTCGAAAACGGTGGGTCTTTGTTAACGTCATGCTCTGAGAACACCAGCATCTCTCGAATGCTTTTCTGCACGCGATAGCCGCTGCCATCTGGCTCCGCGATGAAAAATCGTGACAGCCGCTCCGGAGTCATGTCCGACGCAATACCGCTGGGAAACACTCCGGCCCGCGCTTTTGCGATCGCTCGACTATCGATGTCAGTCGCGAAGATCTGAACCGTGATATTCCTGTTGCTTAGATCCATCTGTTCGCGGAGCAGAATCGCGATCGAATAAGCCTCTTCGCCTGTCGAACATCCGCAGATCCAGATTCGAAGGACTTCTTTTGATGGAAAATCTGTCAGCGACCTGGCAGCAATGAGTTGCGGAATCACTTCAGCTTCAAGAGCCAGAAATGCGTCGGGATCCCGAAAGAAGTTCGTTACCCCGATGAGCAGATCTCGAAAAAGTGCTTCAATCTCTGCTGGCGATTGCTGCAGGTACTTCACATAGTTTTCAATGGCCTCAATCTGATGCACGGTCATCCGCCGTTCGATGCGGCGATAGATGGTGCTTGGCTTGTACTGAGAAAAGTCGTGCGAGGTCTGAGATCTTAACAACCCAAAGATCTTCCTCAGAGACGCATCCACTGCAGGTTCAGCCCCTGCAGCGGGTCGCGGCAGCTTTCCAAACAGTTGCGATGTGTAGGTCATCAGTTGAGCGATCATTTCTTCCGGCGGCAGTTCATAATCAGCCAGCCCCGTCGCGATAACACTGCGCGGCATGCCGTCAAACTCGGCCGTCTCGGTCTTTTGAGCGATGACAATTCCGCCTTCGCTCTTGATGGCTCGAACGCCAAGCGTGCCGTCGCTGCCGGACCCGGACAACACCACGCCAATAGCTCGCTGATGCTGGTCCTGAGCCAGTGAGCGAAAGAAGAAATCGATCGGCAGTTGATGTCCTCGCGGCTCGGTCGGTTCCAGCAACTGCAGAGTCCCGTTCAGCAGGGCCATGTCATGACCGGGAGGAATCACGTAGACATAATTCGGCTGAACTGCCATCCCGTCTTCGACTTCAACTACGGTGAGCGAAGTCGAGCGTCCCAGAATCTCCGCAAGAATACTCTTATGAGTAGGAGCCAGATGCTGAACCAGTACGAAGGCCATTCCCGGATCAACACCCTCGGGAATTCCAGACAGGAATTTCTCAAACGCAGCCAATCCACCTGCCGACGCACCAACGCCGACGATGGGAAAGGATGGCATGGATGATGGTGCTTGTGAAGATTCGACGACGGGCAACATGAACAGTTCCTGCGCCAGGAGCACTTGGCAATGACGATTCGAAAGGCTGAGGCATCTTAGTTGGCAGCGTGTTGAAAGAGAGTCTGGAACACTCCGGCGTCTGATAATTCGCAACGTTTTTTTGCCGCCCGAATGCTTCGTAAGCGGCAACCCAGTGGGTTCTGGCGAGACTGGCTGTTGCGATGGGAAGCTGACGACAGTCGGCTCGGCCCTCGCCCGACCCTGCGTCGGCGGAACCTGGGTTTGGAAACTACCATAACGATGGAAGATTGCGTGATTATGAGGGACTTCCTGAAAAGACGTGGGTAATGATGAGCCCGGCAGGCAGGACCTACTGGACTGCGTACACTTGAATTCGCGGTCTGCGGTTCCCATAGTCATCGAGAACTGGTCGGCGATTCGAGCTGGAATGAATACACATCCAGAAAGTCGACCTCGCACAAAGGAATCAACATGCCGCAGCGAAACGTCTCTGTACTTGCGAGATTGATGGTTCTCTGCCTGATGCTCTTTGCGACGCCATTAGCTCACGCTGATGATATTGCGACGCCGTGGGAGCAGTCGTATGACGGCACCAACGCAACTGGCTCGCACGTGCTGGGGTTGTGGAAGTTTGATTCCGAAGACGGCGTTGATTCCTCGGGAAAGAATCCCAAAGGAGAAATCCGCAATGGACGATTGGCTTCCGGCGGGAAATACGGCGGTGCATTGGAGTCGTTTGCGGGATATCCGGAAGCCGATCAGTCTCACGGCTTCGTTGTCGCTAATTCGCCACGTCTCTCACCTGGCGGAGCGTTCACTGTCGAACTGTGGATAAAACCCAAACCAGAATTCGCGCAACGCGACTGGTCGGTGTTGATTGACAAGAAATACGCGGGTCATGATGACTATCAGTTGTCGATTGGAGCAGCCGATGGCAAACAACAGCGGCAACTGACTTTGTCCCTGGGCTTTTCTTCTGAGTCCCAGAACTTCCTTTCCGCCCCCGCCGCGTTCGTGATTGATGAATGGGTTCACGTGGCCGCCACTTACGATGGCAAAGGGAAGGTCCGTTTCTTTCGCAATGGGGAATCACTGGGTGGTGCCGATGCTCCTGGGCGAGGCGCGATCTCGGCGGGTTCGCTGGCCCTTTCAATCGGCGATCGACTGGGCAGCAGTTTTCCAGGCTTTCCGGGTTGCATCGATGAAGTCCGACTGACCAGCGGCGTTCGTGAATTCGGACAGGTGCGCATTCAATCTGAGTGGCCTCGAAAGGCTTTCGTGAGATTTGAGCCCGCTCCAAAGTGGACCGCATCGATTCGTAATCTAAGCCCTAAACCCATCACCGGAGCGACGTTGCAGGCCATCATCGAAGGACATGCTGTTCAGCAGACGGCGTTGCCGGAGATTGCCCCTGGCTCTATTCACATCGCCGAGTTTACGTTCGATACAACTCTTCGCCCCGACACATATCCCGTGATGCTGAACGTAACAGTTCCCGGTGAGCCGTCACGACA
>CANHVD010000277.1 GCA_947463775.1 Planctomycetaceae bacterium
GGCCATCCCCTGGCCTTCCGGTTGAAACGGCGCGTAAGCAGTTCCAAGAAAGCCCGCGAAGCCCGGATTGCAGTAAGGATCGTGTTTAGTTTTTATCGTCAGACCAACAAAAGCTGGAACCGACGGATCAACAGGTCCTTGCAAACGAGCGACTGCAGAACCGAGCGACGGATGATTATCCTGCCGACCTTTCGGTCCGATTGGATATCCGCTCATACAAAGATCGGACGCATGCTGATCAGGACAACCATGCAGCGAACGAATGATGGCAAACTTGTCCATCATTGTCGCCAGCTTTGGCATGTGTTCGCAGATTTCAATCCCCGGGACGTTGGTCGCAATCGGCTTGAACGAACCACGAATCTCCGGAGGAGCATCCATCTTCAGGTCATACATATCCTGATGCGACGGGCCGCCGGACAGATAGATCATAATCACAGCTTTGTGTGACAGCTTCTTTCCCGCCGTGCCTGCGGTTGATTGCTCAGCCTGAAGAATCTGAGGCAACGAGAGCCCGCCCATTGCCAGTCCGCCAATCTTCAAAAACTGGCGTCGCGAATGACCGTCACACAGCGCCGATTGGCGTCGGCCAACAATATTCAGCATGGAAAACACTCAGAAGGGATTAACAGGGGAGATCAATGAGGCGGGGAACCGTGCAGCCGTTTTCGTGGGCATCTTTTGAAACGGCAAACCAGTCTACCACGGTTTTTAACAGGCTCCAGTCCAATCGACAATTCGCAACAAGTTCGACACTGGTTAATTGAGAGTTTGCAGGCGAAATTTGTAGCTGAATTATGCATCAACCGATGCCCCCCCTTGCTGCGATCAGCCAGACAGGTAAACCGGACAATCAAAGCAACAGCGTCGAAATAGCCCATGCGAAGTTCTTTCCGCGAGCCAGAAGGCCGAGCCACCTTTTGCTGTCCGCCGCAGTGCGAAGATTCGCCGTTCTGCAGTGCACATCCTCAACACAGAACTCATGACAGCCGGATGTTTGCCTAATCCAGCCATCGCCCGCCCCAGACACCACTTCACGGGGCGTTCCGACCGTCACCCTTCTCTTACAAAACGCAAGCACGCTGGCTAACACTTGCATTTTGCAAGCTTATCATGCATTATGCAAGAGACAAGTTTGAGAGAACAGTGGCGGGTCTCTTTCCCTGGCCTTCACATTCGGCAAACTCCACGCCGAAGGAAGACACTTCTGGAGGTCCTTCAGCCTCGGGTGCTCGTTCGTTATGGGGGCCATCCATCAGCGGGACGTGAGCGACTTCCCTGACGTCAATTCGTCTGCTGAGCAGCGCCTCGGAGCCGCTTCACTAACTCAACCACCAAAAGAACGCTGACACCGACAAGGATCCCCAGTACAGCGTGGCTGGTCATTCCTGCAATTACGGACAAGACACCACCGACGCCTTCAATCTGCTGCAGTCGCTGCTGTATGGCTTCGATCAGGTGGTGGGCGGGTGAAATCCCATGAGCCAGAATTCCACCGCCTACCAAAAACATGGCGGCGGTTCCGGCGATGGACAAGAACTTCATCAGATAAGGCGTTCCCCCGACGATCATCCGACCCATTCGGAATCTCAGTGCTGACGGCTGAGTTGCCGTCACATCCGCGGGTGCCTTCATCAGATAAAGTCCGATGTCGTCGAGTTTCACGATGCCAGCCACCAGCCCGTAAACGCCTACCGTCATCAACAGGCTGATCGCAACCAGCACACCGACCTGCGTCATGAAACCGGCCGTTGCCACTGTCCCCAGAGTAATCACGATGATTTCGGCCGACAGGATGAAGTCTGTCTGGACCGCGCCTTTGATTTTCGATTTCTCGGCTGCCACGATATCCGTCTGCGCGTCGGCGATGTTCGCTTTGTGTTGTTCTTTATGCTTTTGCTCTGTTTTGGTGTGCAAGAACTTGTGAGCCAGTTTTTCGCAGCCTTCGAAACACAGAAACGCTCCTCCGACAATCATCAGCGGTTCGATTAGCCACGGTACCAGTGAACTTAGCAACAGTGCAGACGGGACCAGAATCACTTTGTTGACAAGCGATCCTATGGCCACAGCCCAGACAACGGACAGTTCTCGATTTGCCTGAATGCCAGTGACCTGTTCGGCGTTCAACGCAAGGTCGTCGCCAAGAATCCCCGCAGTCTTCTTTGCGGCGACCTTTGTCATGACCGACACGTCGTCCAGGATGGTGGCGATATCATCCAATAACATCAGAAAGCCGCTGGCCATCGTCGTTCCCGCATGAAAATAATTCTTACTTCCCCGCTCAAAATCGCGGACCCGGATTCTACATATTCTCCACCCACAATTCACTCGAAGTTCACCAGGCAGCAAATCTAACACTTTTCCTGTCGTTAACTCCTTGCTTTGACGAGCAGTCAGAGATCGCTGAGAATCAGCGCTCTTCGCAATCGAGCAGGCTGCTGCCGTATGGACGCGATTCGTAAGATCTATATCGCGGCGGTGTCGGCAGAATTCTTTTGTTCTCAGAGTTTCCATCTAACTGAGCGAAAATGTCAATGAGTATCAAGAGCTGCCTTCCGGTCTTGTTAACACTCACGTGTTACCTTGAAGCAATCGGTGATGAACCGGGACTTGTGAAGTCGTTGATTGGATATACCGAACTGCAGACAAATCTGCCCGGTGGTCGCCACGCCAATGTGCGAACAATGCGAGCGATAGTATCGCAGCTTGATGGTTCCACTCGGGAAGAGCTTGCTCCACAACTTGTGGATGATCCGAACGTGTGGACGCAGTTTGCAGGTTGGTCGCCGAGCGGCGCCGAAGCCATCGTTGCTCGAGGCTGGCAGGATCCCGAGAACGCGAAGTGGGAAGAGACGAACCGCACCTTTCGCATGGAACCCGGAAACTGGATGCTGGACAGCTTCCTTGTTTCTCTGAAAAGCAAAGAGTCGCTCAACGTCACGGCTGTTGATCGAGTCAGCCATTACAACGGAGGACTCTTCTTTCTTCCGGACCGACGCACGTTGGGATTCACGGCTCTTATGAACGGCGTTTCAAAACCCTGTCTGATGGATCTCGATGGCCGCAATAAACGCGATGTCTCCGGCGACGGCAGCGGATTTGCCTATGGCTACAGTGCTTCACCGGATGGAAAGATAATCAGCTATCACGAAAACTATCAGATCTTCATCGCAAATGCCGACGGCACCAATAAGCAACACATTCCCACCGGCAATCCGTTCAACTTCGGGCCGACATGGTCGCCGGACGGTCAGTGGCTGTTATTCCTGAGCGGCGAGCATGGTCACAGCAACCCGTATGTAGTCCGCAGAGACGGCCAGGATCTGCGAAAGCTGGCTGACCAAAACAGCTACCAGGGATGGATTCTGTTCCTTGATGTTGACGACTTCCACCAGGGCAGCAGCGACACGCCAGTCTGGTCTGCTGATGGGCAGTCCGTGTTTTTCACGACAAAGACCGCGACAACAACAGAACTTTGTCAGGTCGACCTGGAAGGTAAGTTCACGCAGCTAACTACTTCACAGGAGGGAACTCTGCATTATCATCCAAAACCATCGAACGACGGAAACTGGTTACTGTATGGCTCAATGCGAAACGGAGTTCGCCAACTCTTCGTGCGCAATCTAAAGACATCGGCCGAGCATCAGATCACGCATCTTACCAAAGGTCGTGGAGCAATGTGGCCTCACTGGCAACCTGCCCAGTTAGCTTCTGAACGTTGACTCCCGCTCGTTTCCCCTCCGCCAACTATTGACCAAGTGCCGCAAGGGCCTGTTTCACGTGCGCATCCGACGCAAGTTGCGCGGAATAGATCTGGCGAATGATTCCGTCTTTGTCGATTACATAGGTCACTCGACCGGGGAACAATCCAAGCGTCTTCGGGACTGAAAACAATTTCCGCAATGATCCATCTGCATCACTGATCAGTGGGAATGTGAGACGGTACTGTTTGGCGAAATCGAGGTGTGATTCATCGGAGTCACTGCTGATCCCAATCACCTCCGCGCCGGCGTCGGCAAATTGCATGTAGGAGTCGCGAAAGGCGCAGGCCTCTTTTGTGCAGATGGCGGTACCATCTTTCGGATAGAAGAACAGGACAAGTCCCTTCTTACCTATGTAGTCCGCAAGTCGGATCACATCACCGGATGAAGTTTTTCCAGAGAAGTCCGGTGCTCGATCGCCAATTTTCAGGATCGCCATTACAGAGTCCGCAGAGAGGTTTGAGAAATTTCCGGATCGCGGAAACCCACTGATCGTCAGGATGTTCAGCAGCATGCCCAGCACGAGGAAAGATCGAAGACTCCAAATGACCGTTCTGATCCAGTTCGTTTTAACCAGACGCTGATGAACGTTTTGATCAAATCCAGCAGCCAGCTTTGTGTGACAAGGTACCTGCAGGAATTGAGTCGAAGCGGCGTTACCGAACATCAAAGCCGCCCCCAGCCAGAATCCCCATGCGGGAAACCAAGGAGGTGAGTACCATAACAGGATCAGCCCTGTGATACCTTCCACGAGCATCGGCAAACCGACAACCCACCCGATTCGGTCACAATGCAACCGTTCGAATTTGGCCGACTCGGCCTGCCCCACGAAGGCCATAAGCGGGTAACTCACTCTCTGAACCATCCAAATCAGGCCTGTCATGTACAGTGTGGAAGCCAGATGGGCCAAAAAGATGGCCTGGGCCATCAGATCACTCATGCACGGAACCTTTAAGCCAGTTTGATCGAAGAAGAGTTATCAGGGATCGCGTCGGAACGCTATTCCGCATATCAAACAGAAAATTAACAGACGGATCAAGTCCTCCAGCGTCCAGTGATGCCACCGCCACTCAGTTATCGTCAGCACTGGCCCTCATCAATGCGGAACAGGCAGACCTGAGTCAGTTTAGCGAGCTCGCTCGCGGCTATTTCGACGGCAACAATTGCAATGCATCCACAACAACATAGCCATCTGTGTCTTTGTTCGAAATGATGACCACAATCTTGTCATCAGTTTTCAGATTGTAGGTTCCAAGTGAACAGAAAAGACCATCGTGTGACGGCTGCTTCTTCTGATTGATGATGAGATCGGATACTGAGCCATTAATGCTGACCGTCACCGGAACATTGGACGCGCGATTTGAATGTGACGAGTAGGCAAGGCGAAGTTCGTGATCACCCGTTGCCACCGCAGTCAGTTCCCAGCGCAGCGATTTCTGCCCTTTCTCCACATCGCCGTCATGCAGATAGCCGGTTCCGACATACTTTGCGGATGACGTGCTGGACGTCCACGTACCGGAAAGCTTTGCGTCGGAATCGTCCAGCACAAGACCTTTCAAAGACGCCTTCGTAATCAACTCCTGCTTCTTCAAACCCGCGGGAAGATCAAGTACCTGACCATCTTTCACGAGTTGTTCACGCAACGCGGCGTAGGGCAGATCCTGAAGTGCTTTGTTGGCTCTAATCGCCTGAACGGCCGCTGTCGCTGTGCTTTGGCCGAGAATCATAAAGACTGGCTCCATGCGAATGGAGCCGTAGGCGATATGGGAAGACGACAGACATACCGGAACGCTCAGATTAGTCACTTGCCCGCGTGCCGGAATCACGGACTTGTAGCTGATCAGATACGCTCCTCCGGGAGAAACCTGAACATCACCTTCATTCTGGACGAACCCATCAGCCGTGATGTAGCGACGGACGTTGTGAGAATCCATGTTGTAACTTCCCAACCCGACGGAATCCTCAGCAATTCGAGTTCGTCGGCAATCAAGTTCTGTGACCACATAGTCGCTGACCATGCGACGAGCTTCGCGAATATAAAGCTGATGCGGCCAGTTTCCATTGTCGACAAACTCGTCGGCTGGAAGTCCCCACTGCGTCATGTGCTGTCGAACGACCTCCGGCACACGCGGATGATTAGCAAGCGTCCACATGAGTCCCTTCTGATAGTCTTCGTGGTCTCGAACAATGGACTCGCGCTCTTCATAACTCGCCTCGGGATAGAGGTAATTTCCGCCCAGATAGTCGGTCGAGAAAGCACAGTTATTGTTCGTATCTGTCTTCCCGTTGGGCATCATGTCCGGACTGATCGGAACCCGGAGATCTCCAGCTTCGAAATTGCGAAACAGCAGCTCATAGCGTTTCTCGTCGTATTGATCGGGCTTTGGAAACGGGACCCGATTGCTCGGAGCTTTGCTCATGCACATCCGAAAACAGTACGCCTGAACCCGATGATCGCCGGTTCCGTCTTCACCGGGGCCGGCATTCTCGACTTCGGCCACAAGACCACTGGACGGATCACCTGGCGTCAACCACGGATCAACATTCTTCAGGAAGCGATGATTATGCAGGTTCGCTTTGACCTGATTGCCGTTGAGAGTTTCGCCATAGACTGAATTGGCTTCACGGCCGACGGTATACTTCACGCCGGCCGCAGCCATCAGATCACCTTCATAGGTCGTATCGATGAACTGCCGTCCGCTGAAGATTTTGCCGGACTCCATTGTGATCGAAACAACTCGCCCATCGGCGATCTTCACGCCAGACGCACGATTCAGACGTTCTCGCATCAACACTTTGACGTTGGCTTCTTTCAGCATCTGATGGAAGACAGTCTCCGCCACTTTGGGTTCGAACGTCCACATGGCATCGTCACCGGGGCGGTAACGAGGATAGTCTGAAGACTTCTCCTGAACCCATGCGGACGGCTGATCGTAGTGCCGACGAATCCGCTGATAAAATTCCCGAGCGACTCCCCCGATCACCCTTTTGTCACCACTGTCGGTGAAGCCAAGTCCGCCGGACGTGAGTCCTCCAATATGTGAACTGGGCTCAATCAGGATGACAGAATGCCCCAGGCGAGAGACCTGAACAGCAGCAGCGACACCGGCCGATGTACCTCCGTAAATCACAACATCCACAGATGTCTCATCGGCAGAAAGCTGAACCTGTGGCAATGCGGCCATCAAGCTGGACATCACCGCAAAGAATAAGATGGTGCTGAAGACTGAACGTCCCTGAGACGCCCGCCGTGTTGGTCGAATGTTGAGTAACATGAGATGACATTCCCTTAAAACATCTATTCACTTTTACGTCGACACACGGTCATGAGTCGAGCGGGCAATATGCCGGATGTCGAACCATCACGTTGCAATCGCGGAGTCAATAAAAACTGGTTTTCGACGTTGTCACCATAAACCAGCCTGGTGCAACGCCGGAGGCTGATCGTAGCGACTGGCGCGATTGTGGGGAATTGTCTCGAGAACTCCGCCTCGTTTTGATCAGGACAGAGTAATCCCGGCGTTGCAGGTCCCCCAATCGA
>CANHVD010000278.1 GCA_947463775.1 Planctomycetaceae bacterium
ACAAACACAGTCAGTGTTGAGTTGCTGTTGTAGGCGGCTGGAATCGGATTGCGTCCCAGCGGAGATCGCCCAGTCTGCATCACCACAGCGGCGTAAGCCGCTTCATTATCGATAGCAAATCCGTGGAACTGAGTGGCTTCGACTTCGACACGATGAGTCCCGGGAATGGGTCCGATGTCTTTGGAAAAACAGAATTGCCCATCAAGAATCTCGGCCATCACTCCTGGCCCGGTCGTTGTCCCCTGAGGCTCGAAACGAATCAGTCCATGCTTCAACGGATTCCCATCGACGTTGACCAATCCGGAAATTGCTTGTCTGTTCAGAGCATCGCCGGAACCACAGCCGATCGCGAAAAATGTAATCAGCAATCCAGTCGCGAAGGTACACTTTTGCTGAAGCGAAGAGGTCGATTTAGAATTCATTCTGCACCTCCCCGCCAGCACGCGTTCCGGCGGCATCAAGAACGATCTGGCTGATGTTCTCGCTGACAAACTTCACAGAGCCATCGGCCAGGGCAAACTGTGATCCACCAATATGTTCACTCCGAAATCTTGAGAGAACGTTGGCTCCTCCCTTCCGGGGATTGAACGGAGCCATCGTGGTGAACGCCGTTGCCAATGGATAAGGAGAAGACCAGTAGGTGAACCCCCAGCGAACCTGGCCTGAACATGGGCCGGATGTGAACAAATAGTCCGGGAGATTCCATGCGGCTTCGCCGACCAGCAGCGTATTCGAGGTGCCGTCTGTGATATCACGCATCTGAGTTTTCCCGGATCCCGGCCCAACGATCGCGCCGTTGTGAGGATTGCCGGTGGCGAATGATCCCCACGGATCTCCGCTGCCAGTGCTGACGGCATAAGTTCCGGGAGCTCGATTATTCGCATCACAGGCCGAGATCGGAATCTGTCGTCGCAGCGGAGCTGACGGGCATAGATAAGCGGGAATCATCTGTTGCACCGCGGCCATGTTGATCGGGTCGCTGTTCCCCAGTGAAGAGTTGTAGAGCGTGAACACTCCGGAATGTTCGAGATAAGGCAGGATCGCGACAAAGGTGCTGGCCTTTGCAAGTGTTCCCGTGCCCCCCACTTCTGTGGCGGGGAACAAATTGAAGACATCGTGATAGTTGTGAATCGCCAGCGAGATCTGCTTGAGATTGTTGCGACACTGGACCCTTCGCGCGGCTTCGCGAGCCTGCTGCACAGCAGGCAGGAGAAGTGAAACCAGTATCGCAATGATTGCGATCACAACGAGTAACTCAATCAGAGTAAACCCCCGACGACGGGGCCAAACACGTGAAATAGAGACACCCGAAAACAAAACGCTCTGCAACATTGCAGCCATTCCTCCACACGAACCACACAAGGTGAAACCGAACGACACCATGTCGATCGGACAAGCTTGTGCTGAGCGTGGCTGGCTACCTGACCATGTCTTTGGCTGGCTGCGGCCTCAGCATTTTTCTGTGAACCTCAAACAGTGTTACTGGCCAACAACACGAAACTGAGATTCAGTCTCAACACAATAACGATCAGGTGCTGAGTTTCAACAGCAGTCCTGGCAATTCCAAAGAATTTCATGCGAGTGAAAACTGATGCCCAAGCCTGCGGAATTCATCGCGCAAAAAAAGAGAGCTCAGCCAGGTCGCTGAACTCTCTTTCTGTTGAACCACATTGTGATGGCAAGAAGTTACTTCGTCGGCTGTGTCGAGATGCGAATACGACGGTACTCCATTTGTCCTCGGTCACCTTCAAGTCCAATCGGACCAGTCTCAGGGACTTTCAGAGCTTCCTCAATCACTTCGCCGTTGCAGGTGCAGTGAGCGACGCCATCTTTCACGACAACGACAAGTTCATTCCAGTCGCCTGCTTTGTAATTCTTCAGCATCTTGTAAGGACCAGCCAATGGATAGTCGCGACATTGCAATTGTGGCTTGCGAATGAACACGCCGCTGTCGGCATTTGGTGTCGCTCGAAATTCCAGCTTCAATGTGAAGTTACCGGGGAACTCGCGCGTCGTGTAAAGCTGCTGAACGCGACTGCCCTCGGCAGGAGTTGTCACGATAAATCGACCATTCTTCGCGACATAACGACCATCAGGAGTCACGGTCTTGCCGTCATGTCCCCATCCGGTGAGATCTTTTCCGTTGAAGAGACTTTCGAATCCTTCCTCTGGCGTGAATTGATCGGGTTCAGTTTCCAGGAATCCCAGAGTCGCCAGGATCGGAGTCAGCGCTGCGGCCCATTTCTTGTAGCCAATTTCATTCAGATGCAGCAGGTCCGGCATCTCTTCGGCTTTGGCATCTCCCTGCTCATTGGCAAAGAGAGCCCACGTATCAAGCACTGTGATTTGCGGATCACCCTTGACCTTCATGGCTGTCAGCTTGTTGATTTCCCGAATCTTGTCGGCCGGACGCTTCTTGGTTGCTGAGCTGGGAAAAACCTGACAGAGAACAATTGGCATCTCCGGATTGTGCTTCTTCAATTCGTCCACAATCAGCTTGATGTTGTCTGCAATGATCTGTGGTTCGGCCTGCTCTTCCAGATCATTGGTTCCCATCAGCATCACAACAGCCGACGGATTGAGGGAAAGCACGTCCTGCTGAAGTCGCAACAGCATGCCTCGAGTCGTATCACCACTGATGCCGCGATTGGCGGCCTTCATTCCGGGGAACAGTCCCTGAAAATCATCGCCCCAGCCCTGCGTAATTGAATCACCCAGAAAAACGACGGCCTTTTGATCCTGCTCAACTTTTGTGGCCCATGCCGCGCGACGTTCTTTCCAGAGTCCCTTGAACCAGTCATAGCGACGAATCGGCCCAGCGCCGGGAATCCCGTCGTCCGTGGCCGGCAATTCGAAACTGGTTGCATCATCAGCACGGAGGATCGACAGGCTCGATCCCAATACAGCAAGGTTGCTCAACAACAGAAGGAATAACAAACGCGCGGAAGTCCGAATCATGACAGCCTTTCTCGATGAGCACTCAATTCCGGAAGACGCGGAGCCCGGCATCACGCAGACCGGATGCAACCTTCGGTACTCCCCAAAAACTAAGCAGCATCGCTAGTTCCATTTTGGTGGAACCAGGGATGCTGCGTCAGCGTTCCGGAAGTTTACAGATCCGTCGCACAACTGCGAGGGATTCGGAGACATCTAGTCTTTAAGTCGTTCCGGCTTGCAGAGCAGTTTCTTGTCGTTGGCCGCTCGCCCGCACTTTGTGCACACATGGCTGGCATTGCACACGAACTGCTTGTAAAGCACAAAGTCAGATTTCAGCAGTTTCTTCATTTCGCAAAGCGTTTTTGACATGATCAACAGGTCCCACTCTTTGAAAGCGCCCTTCTGGAATCTGCACGAAGGACTAGTCTTTGCACGGATTGATATCAGACTCGGTATTCGCGGTATCCACAGGAACGTTGCCGCAATCATGAACTCGCACGGAACAAGCCAAACCATCAACTAAAACTCACCCGGTACTTCACCACCACTGCGGGTACCCGCTCCGCGCCACAGCCCACGGTCAACATTATCCGAAAAGGCTCTCACGGAACCGTCCATCAATAGCCCCTGAACAATCCCCGTGTGGAAACTGCGGGCAGTGAATACGCCATAAGTTGAAACAGTCGCGCTAACACCTTCTCGGGAATTCACCCAGTCGACGTCACGTATCGTGCCTCCATCGTTGTGCGGAACTTTCGTATTCGGCGTGAAAGTTGTCGTGAAACACGTCTGGTTGGCGCGACTATCAACCCATTCAGCATGGCCCGAACTCTTCAAAGCACCACCAAGCCCGCTGATAGCCGCGGGATCACTCGGCACCGATGGACTCCCTACAGCACCAACATCCCGCAAGTAATACTGAAAGGCTTTCACTTCGGCCATTGCCAGCGTGTTGCTGGTGCCGTCCGTGAAGTCTCTCATGCTGGTTCTGGCATTTGGACCAAACGCGCCATTTCCAAACTGTCCGCTTGTGGGATTCCAGACAAACCATTCACCATAGTTCGCGGCATAGTTGATCGGCCAGTGTGTCAATGCTCCGTCCGGATAAGCCTTGTCATTGACTTCGCTTGGGCACATAAACGTAGAAACGCGGACCTGCGTGACTGCAGGCTGCACGTCGTAACTGCGACTGAAGTCAATCAGACCCTGGAGATTTGCCTGCTCAATGAATGGCAGGAGTCGAGCCTGAACAGACCAGCCTGCAGGTTGTACAGTGGCTGCCCGATAGGTCCCTCCCGGAGGAAAGACGTTATGCACGTCATGATAATTGTGCAGCGCCAGCCCAAGCTGCTTCATGTTGTTCTTGCACTGAGTTCTCCGGGCGGCTTCCCGAGCGGCCTGAACGGCCGGAAGCAGCAACGCGATCAAAATTGCGATGATTGCAATCACAACCAACAATTCAATCAGCGTAAATCCGCGAGAATGGAGCTTTGACTTCGGAGAGACGAGCATGGAACAACCTTTCGCCAAAGAACACAAAAACACTACGCGGCCACTTACCGTATAGAACCTCTGTGCCGGGCTTGGCTGGCTACCTGACCATGTCACTGGCTGGCGTTGGCCTCAGCAGAAGAAAACCACCTGCAATCCTGCAGTTTTTTTGCCGTTCCTCAATGCCACAGTTCTTCGGCATTCGCCTTAGTGAAATTGAGACTCAGTCGCAACACTCTACCAGACGGAGCTGCACTTTCAAGATCTCACCTCAAAATTTTCTCGATGAAAATCACGGAAACGGCCAAATCGAAAGCCTGAACCGGGGCCCATCGACTTCACTAGCCCGTCGATTTAGTCGTTTACCGCCCAGCCGCAGGGTGGTAAACAAGACCGTGGCATTGCAGGGGCTAAATCAATACACCGCTCACACTAACGGAGCCGCGCCCGGCCATCGTGACCAAGCCTTGGCTCAACGGTGTAGAGCGGGGTTAGGTCCAAAACTCGCGGCGAGGCTCGCCCATGGGCCCACACACTCGACCACATCAACCGCGGGAACCTCTCACGACACAGAGGACCTGCCGAGATCCGCGACCGGACACATTCGGATAATGAAACGCGATGTGATTTGAGATTGAATTGCGGTTTCGTCACACTGCAATTTCCTGCATATGTGTCATTAAGAGAGTTCAGGCACTCGTCGGCCGATCAGGCCTTTCTCCGGATTCTGAGAGGCATTTGTGAACAAGACCTTTTTCCACAAACCTGATCACACTGGCCGAATGCCTGATTGCTGCTTTCAACTGCTGTGTTGCCTGAGAATCCTTCCAGTCCTGATTGTCGTGTCCGTCGCATCGCTCTGCACGGCTCTTCATGCTGACGAGGCGAAAGCGTCAAAACCATCCGACAACGAGTCGCTCAACATTCAGATGCGACAAGCCGGGATCGGGAGATTCAGACCCGATCACTGGGGCATGGTGAAAGGGCAGATTGGGAATGCGAGCGATCGTCCAGCGACATCCCTGACCGTGGTCACTCCCGCTGGCTCTGAGGGATTGCAGTTCGCTCGCGAGCTGACTCTTCCGGCAAAGGTTGTTTTCGAATCCAGTTGGCCGGTTTATGTGCGAGAGGCGAAAGCTTCTGGTGGCGTCGAATTTGAATACCTGTTTTTCCCGGATGGGCAGGATGACGGCGTTATTCGTCGCGAGTCACACAGCTCCGAGATACCCTCATTCCAGGGAATGACTCAAATTGATCTATTGCCATTATGTGGTCTGCTGGGTGATACCGGATTGGATATCGAAGCTGATACTCCGGTCTACGATCTCATGGGAGTTATGAGATTCGCCGCTCTGGCCAACAAAGGCGTCACTTCGATCAATTCAGCCGAGATCACTGCTGACCCGGAATGTCTCGACGCCTTGGATCAGATTGCCGTGACAAACCCAGAGTTGGCCAGCTTTCCTCAAGCCTGCGATGCGTTGCGTGCGTGGGTGTTGCGAGGTGGCCGGCTGTTGATTGCGGCCGATCTGACCGGTCCTGACGTGGTTGAAACGTTGCTGGGTGACAGCCTCCCGATGTCATTTGTTGGAGAGACCACGACCAATGCACTGACGCTGGAACTCAATCCGGAGTATCCTCAATCGCAGTATCCGGTCCGCTCTGTTGTTCGCGAGTATCCCGAGCCTGTCCGCTACCTTCGAGTCGTCCCGGAGCAATGTGAAAAGATCTGGACCGTTGATGGCTGGCCTGTTGCGATGACGAAAAGCCTCGGCCGCGGCTCGGTGCTCATCACCACAATTTCAGCGAAGGTATTCCTTGACCCGGCAAACTACGAGAATTCATCTCACCCTGTCCATGCATTGATTCCTTCCAGCCGCCGGATGCAGGAAGTCATGTTTACGAAACGGCCAACTTCGATCATTGACGGGACCGTCGCGTCAGATCAGGCCGCCGCCCTGATTGGCTATCGTATTCCCTCCCGCAATGTCGCTGTCCTGCTGCTGGCGATTTTTCCTGTGGCGATGTTGGTGGTGGGACTGCTTCTGCAAAAGCGTAACTCCGGAGAACGGCTGATTATTGCCGTGCCTGCCCTGGCCATCATTGCCGCCCTGCCAGCAGCGGTGGTCGGATTTCAAATTCGTAATGTCGCGCCGGCCACAGTGATTGAGTCGATCGTGATTAACTCTTCACAGGGCTTCACCGATTTACCGGCCGACGGTTTTGCTTCGGTGTTCGTTCCCTCTCCGCGCGATCTCGGCATATCAGCGGAGAATGGCACACGACTCGATGCTCTGAAGGACAACACCAATTCTGATTATCGCCGCATGACGTGGCACGGCCCCGGAGATGTCTCGTGGGGGAAATTCCTGCAGCCTGCGGGACTAAGAACCTATCCTCTGACTTCTGCTCGTCGCCTGGGAAAGCCCTTGCGAGTTCGGGCGACTCTGGATGAATCAGGACTCACCGGAACCTTGCGAGCACAAGAGGGCATGACTCCGGGTGACCCAATTCTGGCGGGAATGAATCGCGAAAACCTGGCGCTCGATCTGGATGATTCCGGAACACTCCGAGGTACTCCGGACAATGCTCTGCTTTCAGGGCAGTATTTTCGGTCGTCTCTGCTGAGTGATGATGAGCGATATCGAACGGTTTTACTGAATTCTGTTTTCAACTCAACGCAGGGGATTCAGGATGCCGCTTTTCCGTCAGAACCCTCTGTCTTGTTCTGGGACAAATCTGACTCGGAGGTACTCCATTTTGAAGGCGATGATATTCGCCGACAACGTGCCGTACTGGTCGTGCATCCGCTGGAGTTGTATCCACCTGAAGCAGGAAAGCCATTTCTGATTCCTCCTCAACTGC
>CANHVD010000279.1 GCA_947463775.1 Planctomycetaceae bacterium
CAGTCGATGGGGCTTAAAAATCGGCCGGAAACTCTCGCTATTAAGCTGATTTTGCCAGCATCATTCTGCGAGCCACAGGTCGCGGCTTTGCTCTGACTTGGTGAATCCACGCCACGTGATGTCAATCGAAACTCCTCGGTCGGAGCCACCGAAAACGATCGTTTCTGACGTGCCGGAGAAAAATAAAAAATTCGTGGCGTGGTTTGCCAGGGAACGTTGGATTGATTCGTGGACTGGTCAGACCAGGCAGGTCCAACGATTCAGAAAACGCAACGGCCGGAAGGCCCGATTCTTCGCGGAGTAACACCATGACCCCTATTCGCTGGTTCCAGTCGCTTTTCTCACGGTCCATTCACCTGCCGCGTCGCCGTCGCACGGCCGAACGGCTGGCGCCATCGAGACTGGATGTGCTGGAAAAGCGTGTTCTGCTTTCGGCAACGGAGTTGGTCGTCACGACCAATCAGGATGTCACCAGCAACACGGATGGTCTGATAACCCTGCGAGAGGCGCTGGCCTTTGCGGCGAGTAATCCCGGGGCCGATACGATCACGTTTGGTGATGGTTCGGTGATTGCGGGGGGCACGAACTTCAGCGATGCGACCGCTGACACGATCACGCTCGGCGGCACGGAACTTAGGATCAACTCAAACGTCACGCTCGACGGACCGGGAGCGGCCCTGCTCAGCATCAGCGGAAACAATGCCAGCCGTGTGTTCAGAGTCAATTCCGGCTTCGCGGCGGAGATCCGTGATGTGACCATTACGGGCGGTAATTTACCAAACGGCTTAGGCGGCGGCATTGTGAGCTTTGGTACGCTGACGGTCAGCCACAGCACGATCTCAGGAAATGGCACTGGATACGGCGGCGGAATCTGGAGCAATGGCACTCTGACAGTCAGCCACAGCACGATCTCTGGAAACACGGCCAGCGTAAACGGCGGCGGCATCTACAGTTTCGGTACGTCGGCTATCAATCACAGCACGATCTCTGGAAATACAGCTGGCGGCAGCGGTGGGGGCATAGTCAACCAAGACGGTTCGACCACGACCGTGAACAGTACATTGGTCAACAACCGCGCTGATTCCGATGGAAATAACACCGGGACCGGCGGCGGCATCTGGACTTTCAACGACAATCAAACGTTCACGACGCTGCACAATACGATCGTGGCCGGGAACTCTGTCGGCACGGGGACCACGGCCAGTGACGTCGCGAACAAGCCTCTCGAAGCGGCCAGTCGGAGCAACCTGATCGGCGACGCTGGCTCCTCAGGCGGATTGACCAACGGCACAAACGGCAACATCGTCGGTGCACTTGTGGCGGACATCTTTGAGACGGGTGTTCTCGCCAACAACGGCGGACCAACACAGACGATGGCCATTAAGCTCGGCGGCCCGGCTGTTAATGCAGGTGATAATGCCTCCGTCCCGGCTGACACGCTCGACCTCGATGGCGACCTCAACACCACGGAACCGGTTCCGTTCGACCAGCGAGGCTCCGGCTTCTCGCGCTTCGTCGGCACGGCCGTCGACATTGGTGCGTTCGAATTTAAGGAAACGCCAGGTTTGGTCGTCACGACCAATCAGGATGTCACCAGCAACACGGATGGTCTGATAACCTTGCGGGAGGCGTTTGCGTTTGCGGCGAGCAATCCCGGGGACGATACGATCACGTTTGGTAATGGTTCGGCGATTGCGGGAGGCACGAATTTCACCGATGCAACCGCTGACACGATCACGCTCGGCGGCACGCAGCTCACGATCAACTCTAACGTGACGCTTGACGGGCCGGGAGCCGCCTTGCTCAGCATCAGCGGCAACAACGCCAGCAGGGTGTTCAGAGTCAACTCCGGCATCACGACGGAGATCCGTGATGTCACCATCACGAGTGGGAATTCTGGCTTCGGCAGCGGCATTTGGAACAATGGCACGCTTGCAGTCAGCCACAGCACGATCTCTGGAAACGCGGCCAGCAGCGACGGCGGCGGCATTGGTAACAGCAATGCCACGCTGACGGTCCGCTACAGCACGATCTCTGGAAATACGGCCAGCGGCAACGCCGGCGGCATCTGGAGCAACCACCACGCGACGGTCAGCCACACCACGATCTCTGGAAACACGGCCGGCGGAGACGGCGGCAGTATCGATAACGGCGGCACGATGACGGTCAGCCACAGCACGATCTCTGGAAATACAGCTGGCGACAGCGGTGGGGGCATCAGGAACGTCGGCACGCTGACGGTCAGCCACAGCACGATCGCCGGAAATGCAGCCAGCGGCAACGCCGGGGGCATCTATAACCAAGACGATTCGACCACGATCGTGAACAGTACATTGGTCAACAACCGCGCTGACTCTGATGGAGATAACATCGGGACCGGTGGTGGCATCTGGACTTTGAACGACAACTTTACGTTCACGACGCTGCGCAACACGATCGTGGCTGGAAACGTTGTCGGCACCGGGACCACGGCCAGTGACGTCGCGAGCAAGCCTCTTGAAGCGGCCAGTCGGAACAGCCTGATCGGCGACGCTGGCTCCGCAGGCGGGTTGACCAACGGCACAAACGGTAACATCGTCGGCGCACTTGTAGCAGACATCTTCGAGACGGGGGCACTCGCCAATAACGGCGGACCGACACAGACGATCGCCCTCAAAGCGAGCAGCCCGGCTGTCAACGCAGGCGATAATGCATCCGTCCCCGCTGATGCTCTCGACCTCGACGGCGACCTCAACACCACGGAACCCGTCCCATTCGACCAGCGAGGCACCGGCTTCGTGCGCATCGTCGGTACGTCCGTCGACATCGGTGCGATCGAAGCTGATGAAACGCCAGGTTTGGTCGTGACCACAACTCAGGATGTCGTAAACAGCCGCGACGGTCTGATCAGCCTACGGGAAGCACTGGCCTTTGCGGCGAGCAATCCCGGGGCCGATACGATCACGTTTGGTAATGGTTCGGCGATTGCGGGGGGCACGAATTTCACCGATGCAACCGCTGACACGATCACGCTCGGCGGCACGGAGCTCTCGATCAACTCAAACGTCACGCTCGACGGACCGGGAGCGGCCCTGCTCAGCATCAGCGGCAACAACGCCAGCCGGGTGTTCAGTGTCAATTTCGGCGTCACGGCGGAGATCCGTGAAGTCGCCATCACGGGCGGTAATTTACCAAACGGCTTAGGCGGCGGCATTCTTAGCAATGGCACACTGACAGTCAGCCACAGTACGATCTCTGGAAATGGCACTGGACACGGCGGCGGAATCTGGAGCAGTGGCACGCTGACGGTCAGCCACAGCGCGATCTCTGGAAATACGGCCCGACATGGCGGTGGCATTTCTAACTCTGGCACACTGATGGTCAGTCACAGCTCGATCTCTGGAAACGCGGCCAGCGGAGAAGGCGGCGGTATCGATAACGGCGGCACGCTGACGGTCAGCCACAGCACGATCTCAGGCAACACAGCCGGCGTAGACGGCGGCGGCATCAGGACCCAACGCTCAATGACGGTCAGCCATAGCACGATCTTTGGAAATGCGGCCAACCGCAACGGCGGCGGCATATATAACTTCGACCGTTCGGGCACGATTGTGAACAGTACGTTCGTCAACAACCGCGCTGACTCTGATGGAAATAACACCGGGACCGGCGGCGGCATCTGGACTTGGAACGACAATCAAACGTTCACGACGCTGCGTAACACGATCCTCGCCGGAAACCTCGTTGGCACGGGGACCACGGCCAATGACGTCGCGAACAAACATCTTGAAGCAGTCAGTCGGAATAACGTGATCGGCGACGCTGGCTCCTCAGGCGGGTTGACCAATGGCACAAACGGCAACATCGTCGGAGCGCTGGTGGCGGACATCTTTGAGACGGGGGTTCTCGCCAATAACGGCGGACCGACACAGACGATCGCCCTCAAAGCGAGCAGCCCGGCGGTCAACGCAGGGGATAATACATCCGTCCCCGCTGACGCTCTCGATCTCGACGGCGATCTCAACACCACGGAACCAACACCGTTCGACCAGCGAGGCACCGGTTTTCCGCGAGTCATCGGAGGAATCGTCGACATCGGGGCCTACGAACGAGCGAACTCGACTCCGACGGATGTCACGTTGTCGTCCAATACAATTGCCGAGAACGCCGGCGCCAACGTGGTGATCGGCTCGCTGGCCGGAGTCGATCTCAATCCGAACGACGCCCTGACACTCTCACTGCCGACCGGACTGACGGACAACGCACTGTTCAACCTCAGTGGCGGCAACCTGCAAGCCAATGCGAGTTTCGATTTCGAAGCGAACAGCAGCTACACCGTCACCATCCGCGTGACCGATTTCGACGGGGCGACCTTTGACAAGCCACTCACGATCAGCGTCACGGACGTCAACGAAGCTCCCACGGCTCTTGCGTTGCAGAACACGACAACGTCCCTCGCCGAGAACACCAGCACCGCGACTGCGATTAAGCTGGCCGATATATCTGTCACGGACGATGCTCTCGGCACGAATGTACTGTCTGTCAGCGGGACGGATGCAGCTTTCTTTGAAATTGTGGGCCGTGAATTAAGACTGGTCGCCAGTACGATGCTGGACTTCGAAGCGAAGTCGTCCTACTCCGTCACGGTTGAAGTCAATGACTCTGCTGTCGGCGGGGCGGTGGATGCGTCAGCAGCGTTCACGCTGACGCTGACAAACGTCCTCGACACCACTGCCAATGCCGATGCTTTCAGGATCACCTTTTCAGGCGTGAACGTCACGATCACACACTCAATCAATGCTGGATTGCCTGTGACGATCGGTACCTTCCCGCTGAATGCACCGATCGTACTGAATGGGCTCGCAGCCAACGACAGCGTTCGTGTTCTTGGAACAGCGAACGCAGACCTGTTCGCGGTTTCTTCTGCAGGACTCGTCGTCAACGGCACGACGGTGACGCTCACTGGACCAGCCAGCCGAACTCTGGTCGGAGCAGCTGGAAACGATGTCTACCAGTTTGATGCCGATTCCACTCTCGGAGCATGGACGCTGGATGAGTCCGGAGGCGGCATAGATACGGTTGATTTTACACCGACAACGACAGTGGGCCTGGTGTTGAATCTAGCGACCGCCGGAACTCAATCAGTGCATGCCACCAATTTGAGCCTCGTTCTGGGATCGGCCACTACGATTGACAATGCCATCGGTGGTGCCGGTGCCGACACCCTGTTCGGCAACAGCCGGGATAATACTCTGACGGGCGGGGCCGGAAACGACAGACTCATTGGCGCTGGCGGCAACAACGTGCTGCTCGGCGGGGCCGACAACGACACCTACATTTTTGTTCCGACCACCGTCTCTGAAGCCGCTCAGGTCACAGAGAATCCGAACGAAGGCGTCGATACACTGAGCTTTGCATTTCTGACCACAGATGTGGTGGTGGATCTTGGATTGACTTCCGCTCAGACGGTGCACTTGAATCGCGAGCTGACGCTCAATTCCGCTGTTGTCATTGAGAACATCTTCGGCGGCACCGGTGCTGATATGCTGACCGGAAACAGTCTGGCTAATACTCTGTCCGGCGGAGCCGGAGATGACAGGCTCATCGGCGGTGCTGGAAACGATTCACTGTTCGGTGGGGCCAATAATGACACCTACGTCTTCGCTCCATCCTCAGGTCCTGAAGCCGATCAGGTGAGCGAGAATCTGAACGATGGTATCGACACGCTCAGTCTTGCATCGATAACAACGGACGTCCTCCTGAATCTGGGATCATCTCTAGTTCAGTCGGTGCATACGGATCGCACGTTGAAGCTGAATTCCGCTGGGGTCTTCGAGAACATCATTGGTGGCACCGGTGCTGACACACTGTTCGGTAACAGCCTGAACAATACTCTGACGGGAGGTGTCGGGAACGACCGGCTCATCGGCGCTGGCGGCAACGACTTGTTGCTCGGCGGGGCCGACAACGATACCTACATTTTTGTTCCAACCACCATCGCCGAAGCCGATCAGGTGAATGAGAATCCGAACGAAGGTGTCGATACGCTGAGCTTTGCCTTTTTGACCACAGACGTCGTGGTAGATCTTGGATTAACTTCCGCTCAGACGGTGCATGTGAATCGTACGTTGACGCTTAATTCCGCTGTTGTCATTGAGAACATTTTCGGCGGGACCGGCGCCGACATGCTGACCGGCAACAGTCTAAACAATACTCTCTCCGGCGGTGCCGGGAATGACAGGCTCATCGGCGGCGCTGGCAACGACCTGCTGGTCGGTGGAGTCAACGACGACACGTACGTTTTTGTTCCTGCCTCTGGCCTGGAAGCCGACCGAGTAACAGAGAATATCAACGAGGGCAACGACACATTGAGCTTCGTCGATTTGACCACTGGCATCCTGCTGAATCTGGGTTCCTCTTTCCTTCAGTCAGTGCATTCGAATCGTACGTTGATGCTGAACTCTGCTGTCGTCTTTGAGAACATCGTCGGTGGCACAGGTGCTGACACACTGTTCGGGAACAGTCTGGACAATACTCTGACTGGTGGTGCGGGAAACGACAAACTCATCGGTGCCGCTGGCAATGATTCGCTGATCGGTGGAGCCAACGACGACATTTACCTTTTCGTTCCTTCCTCAGGCCCCGAAGCCGATCAGGTGACGGAGAATGCGAACGAAGGCGTCGACACTATTAACTTCGCCTATCTCGCGACCAGCGTCGTATTGGATCTCGGATCAACTGCGATTCAGTCAGTGCATGCAAATCGTACGCTAAAGCTCAACTCAATGAGCACATTTGAGTACGCGGTGGGCGGCACGGGCAGCGATACGCTGTTGGGGAATGCCGCGGCGAACCGACTGACGGGCGGCGAAGGCGATAATATTCTGGTCGGAATGGAAGCTGGTGATATCCTGGAAGCCGGCAGTGGTCGCGACATCCTGATCGGCGGCCTCGGACTGGATATCCTGATTGGTGGCGATGGCGATGATCTTCTGATTGCCGGACTTACCACGAGCGATGCCAGCCTGAGCAATCTCAGCACGCTTCGCACACAATGGATTTCCGCCAACGCGTATGCAGATCGCATCACCAATCTGCGAGCTGGTGTTGGCAGTCCGGTGGTTTCATTGAAGACCACCATCAATGTCTTAAACGATGCCGGCGAGGATGATGTTCTCGTGGGCGGAACCGGCACAGACTGGTTCTTCCGAGCCGTCGACGATGTCATCGCCGACCTGTTCGCAGGTGAGTTGATCGACGTCCTGTAACTATCCCATTCCCCAGGCGAAATAATGAACTCGGCGAACGGCA
>CANHVD010000280.1 GCA_947463775.1 Planctomycetaceae bacterium
AGCTCAACTCCATAAGGATTAATGAGCGTTGCCAGAACTGCAGCGACAGTCACGATCGACAGGTGCAGCAGGAATCTTCGATGCCGAAAACCTCGACGATGAATCAACTGCAGACACAGCAAACCATGGTAGGCCAGCATGATGCAAACTCCTGCGGCAAAACCACCATGGGAGTTAGCCCAGAAACACATCAACGGAACCAGAAGCCAAAGCCAGCGCAAGCGCGAGGTGGCTGTGATAACCGACTCGGGATTCTTTGAATCAAATTCTCCGAAGACATACTGCCAGAGACTTAGCAGCATCGCGAGGCTCAGGTACGTCAGAATTTGAGGACGGAAGTGCCAGTGAAACTGCAGATTTGCAGCGACAAGCATCACCATGGCTCCGATCGGCAGCCAGCCAGCTCCGGATCGCCGGGCACTGAAGATCATCAGCCCAAAGATCGTGATCGCAATGGCAAGTTTCATCAAGGGTAGACCGGACGGACCAAAGGTGTCCACGGTCCATGCCAGCATCAGCTCCGCGATGTTCTCATGATTCACCCAGGGAGCACCTTCGGCCGCGTAGGTCCATGTTGCCGTACGAGGCAAAGTGCCGTCGCGAAGGACTTCTCGACCATACTCCACGTGCCCCCACAGGTCCGGATCGGAAACATTGGAAGACACGGTGGCAAGGCCGATGAGAAGGATGGCCGGAACAATCAGGAGTCGAGCAACCCGGTGAAGTCGGTTCTCTGCTGAATTTGACGACTCCGGATGCATCGAAACAAGCCTGAAGCGAGGGGCCCTGCGAAGCATCGTCTCCAATAGGACAACGATGAACCTGATGACGAGTGTCGAACACTAGGTCATCAACCGGGCCCCGTTGCGAAAATGCCTCAGAGCGAACCGAAAGGAGCAATCCCTTCGATCGGGAGTCGGGATTAAACGGGCTGTACAAATTACTCAGCCCGCTTTCACAGCCCGCATAGCTACGCATTCCGCTCATCGCCGGCAGACTTTCAATCTGAAAACTGGCGACAAGCGGGGGCTGACAATTCGCGATGCACTACTTCTTGACAACCCAGATATTGCGATAAACAACCGGATTACCGTGGCCCTGCAGATAGATCACATCAGGACCAGCAGCTTCAGGATTCTTTCCTGGGGTGCCATGAGTCAGTTCAAGATTATCATGGATCAAAATGCCGTTTTGACGAATGGTCACGCGAGCATTCTTGACCTTCTTGTCGCCTTCGAACACGGCCGCTTTGAAGTCCATGTCGTAGGTCTGCCAGGTCAGCGGTGGAAAGCAGGCGTTAACTTTGGGGCGAGCGATTGAATAAATCCCGCCGCATTCATTGTTTTCACCTTCGAGGCCGAATGAATCCAGCACCTGACATTCATATCGTCCCTGAACGTAGACGCCGCTGTTGCCTCGTTCCTGTCCTCGAGCTGCCGGGCGAAATGGCGTACGGAATTCGATATGCAACTGATGATCACCAAACTTGTCTTTGGTTTCACAGTCTGCCGCCAGCAGATCTGTCATGGTGAGCATGCCGTTCTTAAAAGCATCGGCTGACTTGCCATCAAACAGAACAACAGCACCTGCCGGAGGTTTGGCGCCCAGAGTCGGACTCTTGCGTTCGACCTTCTTCAGAATGCCGCGAGCTTCCCCGGATTCGGAAAAAACTGATGCCTGTCCGTCTTTCAGGATCGCATAACCATGGCCATCGGCTTTGATCTTTGTTTCTCCGTCCGCAGTGCTGCCGCTGGATCGGAATTTCTCATCCCCGTTCCAACCATCGCCAGGCAAACCGCCCAAATATGCGACGCCGTCAAACTTATGGTCACCCAGAGCGATGACCTGAAAACCAAGCTTGATCGCCTGATCATCGATCTTGATTTCGCCCGAGTACTCGCCCTGAATCGCATAGTCCGGCCCTGCTTCTTCGGCAGTCAGGAAAACGCCATCTTCGGCTCCAGACACAGAGGAAACCAGAACCAAGGTTGAAAAGAAACTCATCACCAGCGTACGCATACCAACTCCAGTCAGGTCAGGAACCGGGACGGTGCGACGTTGCGACCAACAGGAGGCCACAGGTGGGAAGCAGGCAATTCGCCGCCGAACCGGATTCAATGTCACAGAATTGTGAGTGGTCTTGGTTCAGGATGCAAACAACTGAGTGCTACGGTGTATTGTTCAGCTTCGGAATGGCCTTTCCGATCGGCAATCGGCAATCGGCAATCGGCAATCGGCAATCGGCAATCTCCAATCTCCAATCTCCAATCTCCAATCGAAAAAGCCCCGGGGAGCATGGGGCTCACCGGGGCTTCTGAAGGTGGAACATCTGAACGTCGCGTCAAGTTCCGTTAGTCAAACATGTCAGTGAAAGATGCCAGTCGCATCCTTGTGAAGAAGCCCGGTTTTGCTCCTGTTTGACGAACAACCTGAGACCCGTCCGGAGTCCCGTACATATTTGAATCACAGGACTGGCAATTTCCGTTGCCGCCGTAGTTGCATCCACGATTGTGGAAGTTGCCGGGATATGGCACTCCGGGAATAACACCGGTATGGCTCTGCCATGTTGGAACGTTCATGTAGGTGTAACCCAGTTGAGTCGTATCATTTGGCTGATAGACGGCAGGATAGTTCCCAATGAAGCCACCGCCTGGGTTACCGTAGTAAGCCTGTGGATGATAGGCCGCGTACCAGGTCGAATCGTAATTCACCGGGTAGTGCGTCGGAGGAGCCCAGCCGGAATCCGGATGAGCCAGCCGTGGACGATTAGCCCAGGCTGCTCGACGTTCATCACGGCGAGCAATCCGCTCCTGACGATGGCCACCGTGGTAGCCCGACTGGCACTGATTGCAGTTGCTCCAGTCGCTCGCCTGGTAGCCGATGTAGTTGCTGCCACCATTGTTGCAATCACAATGGCTGACCTGCTGCACCTGAGCCGAGGCCGCGCTGCCAGTCACCAGAACGGCGACCGTGGCGAGGAATGCTGCTGACAAGTTTCTCATGAGTTCCTTCTCCAGAGATCCAGAGAGAATTGATGTTCGACAAAGGGTGCGGCAGCGACAATCCTGCTGCGGCTTCGCGGTCTTCACTATCTGTTCTTGTGGCTTACCACGACTGGCACTTGAGCGGCCGTGGAGATGTCATCGGATTGTAGTTACCGATGTGAGTGATCCGGCTGGCTGGCATACCGGAGCTATAGTTGTAGGCGTGATGAACGTTCGGAGCCAAAGGCACTGTCATCGGCATGCCGTAACCCTGAGCAGCGTACAACTGAGTATCACGAGGATCGATGTACGATGGCTGGTCGGCGTAAGTCATATGATACTTGCCAAGCCATGGGCTTCCCTGACCACAATTTCCGGATGGAATCATCCAGCCGAAGAGTCGATCGCACAGGCAATTATTGTTTTCCTTGCACTTCTCGGCGAAGCTTGGATTTCTGCCGTCACGACATTTTCGACCATTCCGGCCGCGGCCACCGTAGCAGGGATCCTGACAAGAATCGCAGCTGTTACCCCAGCCACCATTCATGCCGTTCGCATTACCGCCACTATAGCAGGAGTTGCAGTCCGTCTGTGTGTAGCAACTTCCCATGTTGCAATTGCCGCCATCGTACATCCCGCCATAGCAGGGATCGCACATGCCATAGGAAGGAGGACAGCACTGTGACGGGCAAGGCTGCGGGATGTAGCAGGTTTCTCCACACGGACCAGTCGTTGTGCAACTGGCCTGCTGGATTCCAGAGGCTGATTTCGCAGCACTCCGGTCTGACATACGGACCACGCCGTCTTCAGCCAGAGTCGCTCCGGCTGTCAGCATCGTACACAGCAGGGCTGTGTTCTTGAGCAGATTCTTTAGGGAGATCATTTTGACACCTGATGAGAATGTGAAGAGAATTCAAAGCTTCGGAGGCCGACATCCTGTTCTTTGCACGGTATGACTTGAGGCCGGGTGTATCGCGGGATACATCATTGAGAACATTGCCTCAATCGTGACCGCGTACCGGATAAGACATCGGCCTGCGACGAAGATGATCAGCGAATGACCGGTGGTTTGAAGAGTGTGAACGGGCTGATAGAAGAGTGATACTTCACGTCAACCTGAGTCCCCTGCAGCTTCCAGTCTTCCTTTGACCAGACACCGAACGGAGTCACCATCCAGCCACCATTCACCTTGTAGTAGTACGGTGGGTAGATGGCTCGGTAACGATGTTCATGCAGCATTTCATGCGGATGGAAGGCCTGATTCTCGATCGCGATTCCGCCTACCTGCTGTGGAATCCCCGGACGTGGTGCCGGATACAAAGCGGCTCCGGTCTGAGGATACATGCCGCTTCCATTCTGCGGATACATCCCGTTCTGAGCACTCATCGGTGCCGCGCCCTGATAGACAGGACCCGTTGCTGCGTAGTTAGAAGCATTCCAGTACCGTCCTTGTGAGGACATGTGGACCGGCTGCGGACCTTGATACTGTTGCCAGTTCTGTGATGGATGAACCGGAACCGGATTCGACATTCCCGCTGGTGTCGCACTGAAGTACTGTGGACCAGCGACGGTCTGCGTATTTGGCAGAACCGGAGCCTGTTGAATTGGAACCGGCTGCAAAGCCGATTCAGCCTGCGAAACAAAATCATCCGCAGGAACTGAAGGAATAGCTGAGGCTGGTGAATTGATCACCGCAACAGTCGGCGTCGCCGCACTCTCCAGAGACAGCAAAGGCAGATCTGGAGTAGTCACAGCAACTTCGGCTGGAGCCGCATCATCCGGCTGAGCGGCAGTCTGGCGAACCTGCACCGCTTGACGTTCCGCATCGCGGACGACAGCACGCTCGACAGCAGCAGTGCTATCAGCTGTTTTGGTTTCCGGCTTGACTGCAGGCTTCTTTGACAAAGCCAACTTCGGCACACTTACGGATGATTTCTTCTGCGGTACAGCAGTCGCAGTCCGCGAAGGAGCAGATGAACTCTGCGAAGCAACAACCGGTCGCGTCACTGGCGACTGTGCTCCGATTACATTCTCCGCTGTCTCGGCAGGCTTTGCCTTCACGACAGCCTTTGACGACTTACTTGTCGACTTGGCCATCGTTGACTTCGTGGTCGTTGACTTCGCCGTCGAAGTCTTCTTGCTCGAAGTCTTGCTCTTGAACCAGCCCACAATCCCCGTCGGAGCCGGATTCGATCCCTTTACCGCTGGTTGTTCGGCAGTTGCGTTCTCCGCGCAAATGACGCCCATCATCAGCGCTACTAGACACTTGCGTAGCATTAGAGCCCCCTCCATGGAATCCGCGGATCGTCCGGTGTTCCGCATCGGCGGCAGGTTCCAGTGAACCTGGCCCGGCCGGTTTGTTCAGAATTGTTTCAGACACAGTCATCGACGCCACGCAGACGCCGATACCCCCCGGTCTGTCGACCCGTCGGCCCTCTGCGCAGTCCAATCGCGGTGCACATCAAGCCCAACGGAATATCTCGACAGTCTTGTTGTTCGGCCCGTATCGATCGTGCGGATGAGTCATTCAATGCCTGTCGCATCAATAGAACTGCCAGTAGAACAGCGCTGTGTGGTGGAGTCTTCTCAATCGAAAGTCATTGCCTGACCGACAATTTTTGCCCTTTTTGCCCAGCATGAATCCCTGCCGAAATTCGAGACAATCGTCTAGACTACGGTTCACTGGTCGAATGACACGATAAAAGACGTGTTTTGAGGCCGGAAAAGACAGGCATTGAGGCCAGTTGAATGAATCTGGCCCCCTCCTCAGATACCAATTTCAAGGCAAAGGACGCCCCTGGTGGCTCGACGGAAATCTTCAAACTCAAACAGCTCTCTCTTCGACGAAAATGCGCTGCCTGACGCAAATGTGCAGTTTGTGCCGATCAGTGAAGAAACCCGACGACGGTACCTGAACTACGCGATGTCGGTGATCACTTCGCGAGCACTCCCGGATGTTCGCGATGGTCTCAAACCAGTCCAGCGCCGAATCCTGTACGTGATGTACGATCGGCTCCGCCTGACCTTCGACCAGAAAACTCGTAAGTGCGCAAAAATCTGTGGGGATACGACCGGCTCGTTCCATCCGCATGGTGATATTGCGGTGTACGAAGCACTGGTCCGAATGGCTCAGGAATTCACTTTGCGGTATCCCCTTGTGGTTGGCCAGGGAAACTTCGGCTCCATCATGGGCCTTCGCGCAGCGGCCTCGCGATATACCGAAGCCAAGGTTTCGCGGCTCGCCGAAAACCTGATGAATGAACTGCGTTATCAGACGGTCGATATGCGTCCGACGTACGACGCTGTCGATGAAGAGCCCGTCGTTGTCCCCGCCCGTTATCCAGCGCTGCTGGTAAATGGCTCTTCGGGGATCGCCGTCGGTATGGCAACCAACATGCCGCCGCATAACCTCGGCGAATGCATCAAGGCCGCCATTCATCTGATCGAGAATCCTGACGCCTCCGTCGCCCAGCTCATGCGTTACATCAAGGGCCCCGATTTTCCGCTCGGTGGTCGCATCATGACCGATCGCGCCGAACTGCGGGAGATGTACGAAACCGGAAAAGGTTCCATCAAGATTCGCGGCGAATGGAGATTCGATCAGCAGGGTAAGAAGCAGGACACCAGTCGCATCATCGTGTACACGATTCCCTACGGTGCGACGACCGGACCGCTGATGGCAGAAATCGGCGAACTGATCGCCGCTCGCAAGTTGCCTCAGCTGGAATCCGTCAACGACGAGACGAACGAAGAGAACGGTTTGCGGATCGCCATCGAACTCAAATCAGGGGCCGACGCGACCGCGGTGATGGCTTATCTGTTTAAGCACACCTCGCTGGAACAGAACTTCGGCTACAACGCGACCTGCCTGATTCCGGCGGATCGCGGTCTGACCGTTCCACGAGTTCTGAACCTGAAAGATCTGCTGCAGCACTTCCTGGATTTTCGCTACGAAACCGTCCGTCGTCGAATCGAATACCAGTTGGCGATTCTGCGAAAACGAATTCACATTCTGGAAGGCTTCGCGATCGTCTTCGATGGGCTCGACAAAGCCCTGAGAATTATCCGAGCGAGCGATGGTAAAAAGGATGCGGCGAAAAAGCTGATGGCCGAATTTCCTCTGGATGAAATTCAGACGGACGCTATTCTCGAATTGCAGCTTTATCGTATCTCAAAACTCGAAATCAACGACATTCGTGCCGAACTGGCGGCGAAGAAAGCTGAAGCTGCGGCGCTGGAAGCCATCCTGAAGTCGAAGACAAAAATGTGGAAGTTGATCACCACAGAAC
>CANHVD010000281.1 GCA_947463775.1 Planctomycetaceae bacterium
GCAGTCAAATCGTTTCACAGGAATTATCTCATCCAAAGTTTTTGCCGGGCGTCTCTTTCGTGAGAAGCCGACTTAGGGGGCTCTAAACTATCGTGGATCGCGGACTTTGCCGCGTTTGAGTGAACCGGAAGGCAGAATTCTTTGTCTTCGGTTGAAGCGAAGCACAACAGTCTGCCGAAATTGTCGCGTGGAGTTCTTGAAAAGATGGGTCGAAGGCTGTAGTCTTCCGCCTGTTCAGCCGCAAGGCAAGCGAGGGGTCGTAGCTCAGTTGGTTAGAGCGCCAGCCTGTCACGTTGGAGGCCGCGGGTTCAAGTCCCGTCGACCTCGCTTTCAAAAGCCTGTGTTCTCGAAAGAGACCTCAGGCTTTTTTTACGGACCAAAAGCACCTCAAGCGGGAGTTTCCAACCGTGCCCACCGCGCCTTTTCATTTTGAACCTCTGTTTGACTTGGGCAAGGATGAAACTCAATACCGCCTGCTGACTTCCGAGCATGTCAAAGTTCGCTCGTTCGAAGGGCAGGAAGTGCTCTGCGTGGATCCTCAGGCTCTGACCCTGCTGAGTTCTCAGGCCTTTCACGATATCAACTTCTTTCTGCGGCCTGCTCATTTGAAGCAGGTGGCCGCGATTCTGGATGACCCGGAAGCCTCCGAAAATGACCGGATGGTCGCCCTGACGATGCTGAAGAATGCGGATGTCTCCAGTGCCGGAGTTCTTCCGTTCTGTCAGGACACCGGGACCGCAACGATTCTGGGCAAGAAGGGCCATGCTGTTTGGTCGACGGGCGACGAAGCCGCGTTGTCCAGAGGCGTCTACGATGCCTACACCGAGAACAATCTGCGTTATTCGCAGAATGCCGCGTTGAATATGTGGGACGAAAAGAACACAAACACCAATCTGCCGGCGCAGATGGATCTGATGACCGTTGACGGCAACGACTACAAGTTTTTGTTCGTGGCCAAAGGTGGCGGATCGGCCAACAAGTCGTTTCTGTTCCAGGAAACTCGAGCAGTCCTGAATCCAAAATCACTGGTTGAATATCTCACCGCGAAAATGGTGACACTCGGGACCGCTGCGTGTCCGCCTTATCACCTCGTGTTCGTCATCGGCGGAACCTCAGCCGAAGCCACGATGAAGACCGTGAAGCTGGCCTCCACGAAGTATCTTGATCATCTGCCAACCACCGGCAATGCGTCCGGTCGCGCGTTTCGAGACGTTGAGCTCGAAGCCCAGATGCTGGAGTCGGCTCGCAAGTGCGGCATCGGTGCTCAGTTCGGCGGGAAGTACTTTGCATTGGACGTGCGAATCATTCGGTTGCCGCGACATGGTGCTTCATTGCCGATCGGTATGGGCGTATCCTGCAGCGCGGATCGGCAGGCGAAGGGCAAGATTACGAAGGACGGCGTCTTTCTGGAACAGCTGGAGTTTGAGCCGCTCAAGTACATTCCGGAACATCTGCGACATCGCAAAGACGATAGCGCGGTGCGAGTCGACTTGAATCGCCCGATGAAGGATATTTTGGCCGATCTGAGCCAGTATCCGGTTACGACGCGTTTGCTGTTGTCCGGTCCAATTGTGGTGGCTCGCGATATCGCTCATGCCAAGCTCAAGGAGCGGCTCGATGCGGGTCAGCCGCTGCCGGAGTATTTCAAAAACCATCCTGTTTATTACGCCGGCCCGGCCAAGAAGCCGGAAGGCTACGCCAGCGGATCGTTCGGACCGACAACGGCCGGTCGCATGGATTCGTATGTGGACCTGTTTCAGGCTCACGGCGGCAGCATGGTGATGATTGCCAAGGGCAATCGTGGCAAGCAGGTGACGGATGCCTGCCATAAACACGGCGGCTTTTATTTGGGCAGCATTGGTGGACCAGCCGCGATTCTTGCGAAGGAAAATATTCGCAACGTGGAAGTCGTCGAGTTCGCCGAGCTGGGGATGGAAGCCATCTGGAAGATCGATGTCGTCGACTTCCCGGCCTTTATTCTGGTCGACAACAAGGGCAACGACTTCTTCGAATCCGTCGGCGGCGGTTGCTCACATTAGTGCAGTGTCTCGCAAGTTCCTTCGTTTAACCCGTGGCCGGGTGTTCGTGGGAGACATTACGCAGGTCATGACCTCAGTTGTGACTGCGAACAGAATAAAGGTAAAAGCCGATACAACCGTAATGCCTGGAATCAGGATTTTGTTGAAGCGTTGGCGCGGCGTTGCTGGCTGCAACCAATAGTTTCAGAAAGGCACAATCTTCATTTTCAGGCCGAACTCATGTTCCAACGCATTCCGGTCCTCAGCAGTCTTGGCGGAGTCTTTCAAAAGAGGAACCCACGACAACAAGCCGGATTAGCGCTGTCGCGTTTGCTCACTCAGTTTGATTTGGGCCAGATGCCGTACGAGTCGGGATCGCGGCCCAGTCGCCGAACTGATTGCACTCGGAATGTGGCGATAGGAATCTGGCTGATACCGTTTGAGGAAAATCGAGGTCCTGAGAATGCGGACCTGCATAAGGCGATTCCGGCTGCCACCTGTGATATGCGTCGGCAGGGTATTGGCGTCCTGATGCCTGTGAAACTGGCAGCCAGTAAGTTTCTGGCGGCAGTCGCCGATCCGGAGAATGTCTGGCGATTCTTTGTTGTGACGGCACGCCATGTGACCGATCGGCCGGGGGGCTGGTTTCAGATGGGATTGAGCGTGGAAGCCATGTACGAGCCCGATTCTCTGCAAACATTAAGATTTCGGCAACGCGTCGAAAATGCATTTACGGAATGAAGGAACATTCCCTCGGTTCACCATCGCAGATAGAATCCTGAAGTGTGCATCGACGCTGCTGATTCAGGAGTTGCAACATGGTCAACACAATTCTCAGTCCCATTCTGCTCGGTCCCACAGTGCTCAGTCCGTCACTGGCTGAACGTCTTGAAGATCTGGGGAACATCTCCGCGCAACGGCTGCGACTTTCTCCGGCCCCCGGCACGGCTTCGATCGATGATCTGGAAGTCGCAAATGCTGAGGGAACGACGTTGTGTGAGCTGATTGATCAGACGTTGGTGGAGAAAGCCGTGGGATTCGGATCTTCTGTTGTGGCGGCGGCAATTCTCTCGATTCTTCGTCAGTTTGTATCGACACGGCGATTGGGCCTGATTTCCGGAGCTGATGGAATGTTTCAGCTTCTGGCCAATGTGGTTCGTGCTCCAGACGTGGCCTTTGTCTCTCTCAAACAGTTACCCCAGGGACGATTTCCGACAGACGCATTTCCGCCGCTCGCCCCGGAATTGGTCATCGAAGTGCTAAGCCCCGGCAATACGAAAGCGGAAATGTCCCGCAAGCGTATAGAATACTTTCATTCGGGAACACAATTGATTTGGATTGTGGACTGTGACAATCGTTCCGTGACTGTGTATACCTCGCCCGCCGCGGCGGTTGTGTATCGCGAAAAAGATACGATTGACGGCGGCGGTGTGCTGCCGGGCTTTTCGAGCCCTGTGGCGGATTTCTTTGTGGATCTGGATCTCGGGAAAGCTTCGTGAATCCAGAACCACTTCTTTCCTCTTGATGCAATAATCTTCGATGTCTGATGCTCTCTATAACAGTCGCTTCATGAAAGCCGTACGGCGTGAAGCGACGGATACGACTCCTCTGTGGATCATGCGACAGGCGGGGCGTTACCTGCCGGAATACATGGCCGTTCGCAGTAAAGTGACGTTCATGGAGTTATGCAAAACTCCGGAACTGGCCTGTGAAGTGACCATCTCCGCGCGGCAGGTTCTGGGAGTTGATGCGGCGATTCTGTTTGCCGATCTGCTGCCGATTCTGGAACCGATGGGCTTGAATCTGGAATACCAGAAAGGCGAAGGTCCGGTCATTCACAATCCGATTCATACCGGTCGCGATGTGGATCGTATTCGCGCATTGGATGCGATGGACAGCGTGGACTATGTCTTTCAGGCGATTCGCATGATTCGGCGAGCGCTCCCGAATGATATTCCTCTGCTGGGATTCGCCGGCGCGCCGTTTACGCTGGCTTCGTATTGTATCGAAGGCGGCGGTTCCAAGAATTACGTGCGTACCAAGTCTTTGATGTACAACGACGAAAGCGCGTGGAACGTGCTGATGAGTCGCCTCGTCGACACGGTCAGCCTTTATCTGCAGCAGCAAATTGCGTCCGGTTGTCAGTGCGTGCAGGTCTTCGATAGTTGGGCCGGTTGTTTGTCGCCGTCAGATTATCGACGCTATGTGCTTCCTCATACGAAGCGTTTGATTCAACAGGTCGAACCGTTTGCTCCGGTGATTAACTTCCTGAATGGAAACCCTTCACTGCATCCGTTACAGCGTGAAGCTGGTGGCCAGGTGATGGGGCTTGACTGGCGTTGTCAGCTGGAAGATGCATGGAAGACGTTCGGCTACGACGTCGCCATTCAGGGGAACATGGACCCTGTATCAATTTACGCCGATCTGCCCGTCCTGAAGCAGCGTGTCGCCGATGTGCTGAAATCGGCGGGCGGTCGTCCTGGCCATATCTTCAATCTCGGACATGGTGTGATGCCGGATATGAATCCGGATCACGTCAAGGCGGTCGTGGAATACGTGCATGAGCTGGGAGCGAAGAAGTGACCGCGACAGTGTCTGATTCTGATGCGAGTCGACCCTTGCGAGTGGCAGTTGTTGGTGGCGGGATCACCGGACTGGCAGCCGCTCAGCGACTCGTTTCAAAATCCGATGCTATGCAGGTGACGCTATTTGAATCTTCGCGTCGGCTGGGCGGAATCATTCGCACGGAAGAAGCTGATGGGTTCCTGATTGAACTCGGCCCGGACTCATTCATCACGAATAAACCGGCCGGTCTGCGGTTATGTCAGGAGATTGGTTTCACCGAGCACTTGATTCCAACTGATGCTGGCTATCGGCGATCACTGGTTTTGCGAAACGGTCAGCCGATGGCCGTGCCTGACGGATTTATGCTGATGGCGCCCGCCAAGCCGTGGGCCATTATGACGACACCTGTTTTGTCGTTGTGGGGAAAGCTGCGACTGCTGGCCGAGGCATTCGTGGGGCGTAAAAGTGTTGGTGACGATGAGAGTCTGGCCAGTTTTGTACGACGTCGCTTCGGAAGCCAGGCCCTGGATCGACTGGTTCAGCCGCTCGTCGGTGGCATCTACACCTCCGATCCGGAGAAGCTTAGCCTGAAGGCTACGATGCCCCGCTTTCTTGATATGGAGCAAAGCCATGGCAGCGTGATTCGCGCGACATTGGCTCAGGAGAAATCGGCCGCTCCGGGTGAAGGAAGTCCAGGGAGTGGAGCCCGGTACGGTCTATTTGTATCGGCCAACAATGGGCTAAGCAGTCTCATTGGAAGCCTGGAAGCGTGGCTGCAAAAAACAGGTCGAGTGAAATTCCGAACGGGCTGTACCATTACGGAAATCGCTCCTCCCAATCATCAACACTCGAAATGGAATGTGTCGACAGCAGGAAGCACCGTCTCGGAAGAATTCGACGCGGTCATTATGACGTTGCCAACTCATGCCGCGGCTCGGTTGCTGCCTGACCAAAGCTTTCAGGATTTAGTGACGTTGCTGAAGAAAATTGAATACGCCAGCAGTGCGATTGTCGTCAGCGGACACAAACTAACGGATTTTCGAAATTCGATGGATGCGTTTGGGCTTGTCATTCCAGCGATCGAAAATCGTAAGATTCTGGCCGTCAGTTTCTCCAGTCGCAAGTTTCCAAATCGCGCGCCGGAAGGGCATATTCTGCTTCGGACGTTTGTGGGCGGAGCAATGCAGCCGGAGCTGCTGCAAATGGATGATGACGCGATGGTCGCCACGGTGAACTCAGAACTCAAAGACATCTTCGGAATGTCGGCCGATCCGATGTTCAGCGAAGTTGTTCGGTATAACAACGCGATGCCACAGTATCATGTCGGACATCTGGAGCTGGTCGCGCAGATCGAGTCTGCTCAGGCTAAGATCCCGGGCCTGCAACTTGCTGGCAGCGCGTATAATGGGGTCGGCATTCCCGACAGTATTGCCAGCGGCCAGGCAGCCGCTGATCGAGTACTAAAAGGTCAGATCGTTTGACTCGTGCCCGGGCGAAGAGTTGTTCTTGCGTTTTCCCGGTCACACGCCCTGCACATTGATCATCCTTCAATCGTGTATGACGAGGCGACAAGTTACGAGGCCATTATTTGCCCGCGGCTTCGTAGATCTCGGACAACTGGACCGCAATGTTTTCCAGTAGCGTCAGATACTCATCTTCCGGCAGGCTGCTTTTTAGTTTTCGCAGATCCTCAAGCTGACCTTCCAAGGCATCTCGTTTCTCACGCTGTTCAGGACTCAGCCGGCGTTCTTCGTCGCTGCGGATAAAATGCCAGCGGGCGGCATTGCGGCCATCAATAACGTCAGGATTCTCTGCGTTATCGACGACACGATCACCGACATACAGTTCTGATCGCACGCCTTTGCCATCACCGTTATCGTCCAGCAGCGAATGTTCTGTCGCGAGCCGTCCTTCGGTCTTGTAGAACTCGGCCGTGCGTCGCGATGCAAACAGCCACGCTTCCAGCAGAGACGTTTGTCCGTCTCGATTGATATCTGCTTCCAGGGTACTGATGGCCGTTGACATGGCATCACCAAATCGACTGTACTGAATTTGATTCCCGTCCTTCGTCGCCGTGACAACGATGCGGTCAGGTGCTGACAAAGCGTTGATAAACGGCGCGGAACAGGACGAACACACCACCATCGCGAGCGGACGCTGCAGCTTTTGTCCCGCAGTGGCTAACTGATCCGCAGTGATATCCGGGCCACGCAGATTCCAACTGGCTGTCCGACCATCGAAAGTTCCGTGTCCCAGATAGACGACCCAGAGCGGCTCGGACGAATTCGCGCTGCCTTGTGCTTCGATCGCCTTCACCAGCATCGCAGCATCTGCCTCTTCTGGTATGTTCGCGGGCGCGATTGCTGGCGTGATAGGCGGTACAGCGCTTGGTTCCGTAGTGCCTGCCGGAGTGGCCGTGTCAGCATTCTCTGAACTGTTCTTTCCGATCACCGTGCATACGATGCCAGCACGTTGAGCCGCCTCTTCCCATCGTCCGGCCCATGTTCGAAAGTTCGTGGCATACTCTTCCGTCCCCGGGGCACCGATGACAAGAATCAGATGCTGCGAAGGTTCTGGTTGAGGAGGTGCCGGTGGAGAAGCTTCTGTTTGTGGTGACGAATCCTGAGCCGAAACGGCCGACGGCAGAATCACGCAACAGATCAAGGCCAGGATGCCCGGAATA
>CANHVD010000282.1 GCA_947463775.1 Planctomycetaceae bacterium
AAAATTCTACGCCGTCCCTGATGACGATCTGGTTCAGCCTGCGTACACTTCAGCAATCTGATTCTTTGAACCGTTCTGTTTTGCTTTAGACATCCCAATGCCTTCAAATCTCACCGACGCACAACACGAAGCGGTGGAGCATTTTGAAGGGCCGCTGATGGTGCTGGCCGGGCCTGGTTCCGGCAAAACCCGAGTGATCACGCATCGGATCGCTCGACTGCTGGAACGCGGCGTCGCGCCGGAACATATTCTCGCGCTGACGTTTACCAACAAGGCGGCTCGCGAGATGCAGGAGCGAGTCGAAAAGCTGCTGGGCGGCTTGCGAGTTCGCGTCAGCACCTTCCATCGTTTCTGTTCCAGGATTCTGCGGCGATTTCCCGAACATGTGGGACTGAAGAATAACTTCACGATCCTCGATCATTCCGATCAGGTCTCCATCATCCGCCAGATCATGAAGGATGAAAAGCTGGACGGAATGTTTCATGAGCCCGGGCGAGTTCTGGGGCGCATCAGTCGTGCTCGCAATGAAATGATCACCGCCGAACAATTTCGGCAGCAGTTTGAGCAGCGTCCGGGAAATCCTCTGGATGCCATCGTCTATCAGGTCTTCCCGCTCTACGAAGCTCGCGTCCGGCAACAAAACGCTGTCGACTTCGACGATCTGTTGCTGCATGTCGTACGGCTGATGGACGATGAGCCAAACGTCCGCGAGCAACTGGACCATTACTTCCGCTTTATTCTGGTCGACGAGTATCAGGATACGAATCTTGCTCAGTATCACATCGTGCATGCGATGTCGCAGATTCATCCGAATCTCTGCGCGACGGGAGATCCGGATCAGTCGATCTACGGCTGGCGTGGAGCGAGGCCGGGAAATATCTCTACTTTCGAAAGAGACTTTCCGGACGTCCATATCGTCTCACTGGATCAGAACTTTCGCAGCACACAACGCATCGTGAAGTGTGCCGATCAGTTGATCTCGAACAATCGCCGACCGCATCGCGGCAAGCTGATGACTGAGAATGCGGAAGGTGAACCAGTTCGACTGTTGTTATTCGAGAACGCCGACGCTGAAGCAGACGGCATTGCGGAAGAGATTGCGGCACAGGTGGCATCCGGGGCTCGCAAGTATTCTGATTTTGCCATCTTCTACCGAGTCAACGCACTGTCTCGATTGCTCGAGACGGCGCTCAGTCGCCATGCAGTTCCTTATCAGGTTGCGGCTGGCTATTCATTCTTCGAACGAGCCGAAGTTCGCGATCTGATTGCCTATTTGCGGCTGATCGAGAATGAGTCGGATGATGCCGCGATGGAGCGAATCATCAATCGCCCGGCTCGTGGAATTGGAAACACGACGCTGCTTAAGCTGCGAAACTATGCAGAGAAGCATCGCATCAGCCTGTTCAGTGCGGCACGTGAAGTTCGAAGTGTTGAAGGCATCAGTGCTCGAGTCCGCAAGGCCGTGGACGGCTTTACTGATTTGATCAACAAACTGCACGAACAGTCGGCTGAAGGTCGAGTGTCCCCGCTGATCGAACGATTGATCGCCGACATCGACTACATGTCGCTGTGGCGAGATGAAGAAAACGAGGAAGCGGATGTCGATCGAGCAGCCAACGTCCACGAATTGATTTCAGCGGCCCGGCATTATGACGCTCTCTCCGAACATCTGGATGAAGAGCGTAAAGAAGAAACGAGCATGCCGGCGTTTCTCGCCGAAGACGACCGCACGTCATTGCAGGGATTCCTGGAGCTCGCCACGCTGGCCAATGAAACTGACAATCTGGATGCCAGTCAGGGCAATGTGACGCTGATGACTCTGCATGCATCGAAGGGGCTGGAGTTTCCGTCAGTCTATATCATTGGAATCGAGAGTGGCCTGATTCCTCACGAACGTGCCGTCACGGATGGCAATGTTTCCAGTTTCGAAGAGGAACGGCGACTATTGTTCGTCGGGATCACTCGAGCGATGCAGAATCTGACGTTAACGCAGACGTCGGAGCGAACGTTTCGCGGCATGCGGCGAACAACGATTTCCAGTCCTTTCATCGCGGAGCTGCACGGCGTAATTGATCGTAAGGCGTCCATGGCGACACCTCCACCAGTCACCGCCGCGCTGCTGGATGAACGCCTCGAGCAGGCTCGGCGCAGGTTTGAGGCAGCTCAGAAGATCGGTGATCGCAAGCTGATTATGACGGCTGCGGAGCTGGCGGCAAAGAAAGGTCTTCCCGATGCCGCAGCCACCACGGACTCACCCGGCGCATTTCAGTTTGCGATGGGCATGCAGGTCCGTCATCCGCGATATGGTCGAGGAGTTGTGACCGAACTCTCCGGCGGTTCAAGCCGAGCCACGATCAGCGTGCAATTCGAAAACGATGGCCAGACTCACACGTTTGTCGCCAGCCGCTGCCCGCTGCAACCAGTGGGCTTGCCGTGAGATAGTGCTCGGGCTGCACGCGTGAAAACTGCAGCCGCCTGTGCCAATGTTTTGATGTGGCGCGATTCAGGCCCGGAGGGTCGACACATCAGCGATTGTGTCAGGCCTCCAGCCCTTATGAAACATGTAAACTCAACATTGACGCTTCACGTTGTGATGCCCTCGATTCTTTTAGGCCACCCCATTGCCATGAACATCATCTCGACTTCCATGCGGTCGTGACTCACGCCAGCAACTTCTCCACAACGTTACCCGCCACATCGGTCAGTCGAAAATCGCGTCCCTGATGGCGATAGGTCAAACGCGTATGATCCAAACCCAGGCAATGCAGAATGGTCGCCTGCAGATCATGCACGTGGATTCGATCTTCGACGGCGTGGTAGCCCAGTTCGTCGGTCTTGCCAATCGTTGTGCCTGCTTTGATGCCGCCACCGGCCATCAAAATCGAGAAGCCGAATGGGTGGTGATCACGGCCTTCTTTTCCCGGATTGATGCCTCGTCGAATCTCATGCATTGGCGTTCGACCAAATTCACCGGCCCAAATCACCAGCGTTTCATCCAACAGACCTCGCTGTTTCAAATCCTGAATCAGACCGGCCGCCGGTAGATCGGTCATGTCGGTGTTCTTCTTCAGATGATTATTCAGATCCGAATGATCGTCCCAGGTCGAATGATACAACTGCACAAATCGCACGCCACGCTCAACCATTCGCCGAGCCAGCAGACAGTTCGATCCAAACGGACGCGTCATGTCCTGATCGAGACCGTACAATGTTCGAGTCGCCTCGGTTTCCTTTGAAAAATCAACCAGCTCTGGTGCGGCCGACTGCATACGGTAGGCAAGTTCGTACGCTTCGATTCTGGACGTGATCTCCGGATCGCCGGTCTTTTCGAATCGAGCTGCATTCAGTCGAGTAATTGCCTTGAGCCGTTGACGTTGCATCTGGGCGGATAATCCATCCGGATTCGACAAATGCAGAATCGGATCGCCCTGATTTCGGAATGTGACGCCGCGATAGTTCGATGGGAGAAATCCGTTGCTCCACAGTGCCGTGCCGCCGTCAACGCCTTCGCCGGAATTGGACAACAGCACCACGAAGCCTGGCAGATTCTGAGATTCGCTGCCAAGGCCGTACGTGACCCATGAACCCATGCAGGGATGACCAAACAGCGTCGATCCACACTGCATCAACAACTGGCCGGGATCATGATTGCTTGTCGTTGTATACATGGATCGGACCATGCAGAGATCATCCGCACAAGAACCAAGATACTGCGCATAATCCGAAAACTGCATACCTGACTGCCCGTAACGCCGAAACGTGCGCGGGCTTCCAAAGCAGCGAGCATCGCCTTTGATCACGGGGTCCGCCAATGTTTCAAGAAACGAGGACGGGACCGCTTGCCCGTGGAGTTGATTGAGTTTGGGTTTCGGATCAAACAGATCCAGATGACTGGGACCACCGGACATAAAAATGAAAATGACGTTCTTCGCACGAGGAGAAAAATGCGGCCCCGTGATTGGCGACGAGAGTCCATCTGCGGCAAGCATCTGGCTGAGAGCGATCGAGCCGAATCCAAAGGCAGAGCTCTGAAGGATCGCGCGACGATTTAGTCTGGGCTGCAGGTCCATGGAAACAACTCCCCGACTCAAAAAATGCTGTTCGCACTTTCGGTGACAGGCATATTTAAATCGCGCCTGTGGAAAGACATGCGAGCATTGCACCATGGAACCGGAACGCCGTCAATCAGAACGAAGCAATCAATACTTCACGGGCGCAGTTGCAGATTATTCCTGGGCGTCTCAGTTGAGGCCATTTCCGCCCACCTGCCTGTCCGTGCCATTGGCTTGTGCGCACAGGCTTTACTTGCGGCAGAACTTCTCTTCAGCAGAAAGTACTCAATGAGCACGTGGTGGCTCGGGGATAAACGACAGCACTTTCAGCGACAGAGCCGGCATCAGACAACTTCGGCAGCTCTGGCGAGATCTTCGTCATTGCCAGCGACAATCAGCGCGTCAGATTCTTTCAGGACGGTATCCGGGTCTGATGTGAATGACATTTTGTCTGACAGAACATCGTGAATCGCGACGACCGTGATCCCGTAGTTTTGCCTCAGAGCCAGAACTCGCAACGATTGGCCATTCCAACTGGAAGGCACACCCATTTCCTGAATACTGAAGCCTGTCCCGATGGAAACATAATTCAGCAGCCCGACTCCTGACATGCGTTTGCCGAGGCTCAGTGCGGATTCACGTTCCGGAAAAATCGTTTCGGAAACACCCAGCCGCTCCATAACTCGCGCATGGTCCCGAGAAATGACTTTCACGTACACATCACGAATACCCAGATCATGCAGAGCCATCGTCGTGAGAATGCTGGCCGTAATGTCATCGCCGGTACTGACAACAGCCGCATCCGAACCTTTGACGCCCAGCCGTTCGAGAGTATGAATATTCTTGGCGTCGCCAACAGCCGCACGTGATACATACGGGGCGACTCGATCGACGGACTCCTCGTTCATGTCGATGGCGATGACTTCATGCCGCTGCGAAAACAGAGATTCTGCCACGCTGGAACCGAAGTTCCCCAGTCCTACCACAACGAATCGTTTCATCACTTACCCCACCACAACATCTTCATAAGCATATCGAAAATCTTTGGCCCCGGCGCGAGGCACAGTGAGTGCTGCCGCGAGAGTCAACAGGCCGACTCGTCCAAAGAACATCAGCAGAATCGTGGTCCATTTTCCGACCACAGAAAGTTTTGGTGTGATTCCCATCGACAGTCCCACCGTGTTGAAAGCACTGATGGCTTCAAACATGCACTCAGTGAGCACACTGCCATCAGGCTTAAGATGGCCTTCTGACATTGTCAGCAGCAGAATCCCCAGCAGCGAAACCGCCGAAGCAATCGTAAATAATCCCACGGCACGCGACGAAGTTTCTTCCGGAATAGTACGGTACCAGATCGATGTCGTCTGCTGACCTCGCAGTTTGGACCACGCCATAATGATCATTAATGCCAGCGTGGTCGTCTTAATTCCGCCCGCTGTCGATCCTGGTGAACCTCCGACGGCCATCAACAACATTGTGACCAGGTTCGAACTTTCTGCGGCCTTGCCGTAGTCGATCGAATTAAACCCGGCTGTGCGAGTCGTCACGCTCATCATCAGACCATTCACGATCTTATGATGAACTGGCAGTTCATTGAGTGTTCTGTCCCATTCCAGAACTGTCAGTACAACCCAGCCGCCGACAATCAAAACCGCCGTCGTGACGATCACAATTCGACTTTGCAATGACAGCCGATAAGCCTTTTTAGCACGACGAGACTTCACGATCTGCAATAATTCTTCGTGAGTCAGAAAGCCCAGTCCTCCCAGCACGATCAGCCCGGACACGGTAATCAAAATCATCGGTGACTGCTGAAACCCCATCAAATTGTCTGAGAACGTTGAGAACCCGGCATTGCAAAAAGCGCTGATCGAATGAAACACAGAAGGCCAGAGTGCTCCCTGCCATCCCAGCTTCGGAACCCAGAACACATACAGGAGGATAGCCCCCACAGCCTCAAAGATCAGAGTATAACGCACGATGTTCATCGTGACCTGACCGGCCGTCAGATGCAGAGCCGTGTCGGGCGTGTAAATGCACAACGATTCTTCGCGCAACGATAACCGTCTGCCCAACGCGGCGATGATCAGACTGGTAAAAGTCAGAATGCCAAGTCCTCCAAACTGTACCAGCAGCAGGAGAACCACTTGTCCCTGAAAGGTGAGTACCGTGCCGGGATCGACGACAGCAAGCCCTGTTACGCAGACCGCACTGGTCGACATAAACATCGCGTCGACCCAACCCAAAGGTGCATCGGTCGCATTGCCCGGAATCAGTTTTAAAGCGGCCCCGCCGGCTGCAATCAACAGCGCAAACGATGCCACGAACATCTGTGGCGGCGTGATCTTTTGCCAGATCGCCAGCCGACTGCCCTGAGGTAATTCCCATCTCGTCTTTGCGCTTTGCCGAAACATGCGGGCTGGATCTTAGATGACACGATGATCCGATTAAAGCCTACTGCCAATAGAATGGCAGAGCTTCCTCCGCGACAGGTTCTCATGGCGGAAATCTTAGCCGCTTTGGCGAGCAATCAACTGATCCAGCTCGACTCTCAGTTTCGGCAGGATCTCATCGTACGGGAAGGCTCCCAAGCTATCCTTGCCGCGTTTCAGATTGACGTGAGTCGGGCCGCACCAGAGCCCGAGATCAGCGTCGTCGGTCTCGCCCGGGCCATTAACGCGGCATCCCATCACAGCGATCGTGATTTTGTACTGTTCGGCATAGCGAGTCATGTCACGAACCTGCTCGGCCAAGTCGATAAACGCTTCGTTCTCAACCCGCGAGCAACTCGGACAACTGATAATATTGAGCGTTTTCAGGCCATAATCCACGAAGCTGCGAACTCGACCAGCCGCAATGTCATCCAGAATCTTTCTGCCTGCAACGATCTCTTCGGCCTTACGATTATTAGCGACCGTCAGAGACACTCGAATGGTGTCACCAATGCCACGACTGATCAGTTGTTCAAAAGCAATGCGAGTCTTGATGATACCATCAGGCGGCATCCCGGCTTCGGTGACTCCCAGATGCAGAGGAACATCCGAACGTTTCTCGGCAAATCGCCGATTGACTTCAATCACCTTCTGCGGGTCAGAGTCCTTCAGGGAAACGCAGTACCGAGTGAACCCGAGTTCATCCAGCAACTGGCAATGCTCCCACGCACTTTCCAGCATCGGCGAGATCGAATCGTGCTCATCAAATTT
>CANHVD010000283.1 GCA_947463775.1 Planctomycetaceae bacterium
GCAGCATCTACGCAACACAGAGTACAACATGGCTTCCGAATTACCACAAGCACCTGAAGACACGAAATCTGTCCCTGTAAAAAGCAATCTTCCTCTTCGACTCTGGCCAGCGTGGTGGATTGTGATCGCACAGGTCATCGCTCTGATCCTGACGGTGACACCTTCCATTCGCAACCTTCCGCGATTTATCTTTATGATGGCCGGGCCACTTGCCACAGGGTTAGCATTCACCATCTGGTTGCTGTTTGTCAGCCGACTTCGATGGAGGGAGAAGCTGGCCCTGGTGATTGCTGGAATCGCCTTTCCAATGATCTCGTCGCAGATCAGTGACTTCGATGACGCTCTGCGGACCACGATGTGGATCTATGGAGTTCCGCTGGCCGAACTGATGATCACGCTGGCTCTGTCGATTTGGTCACAGGCTCCACGTCGTTGTCTTCTGGCCATTATGCTGCTTGGTCTCGGCTGGAGCAGTTTTTCTCTTGTCAGAAACGAAGGTTTCGATGGCGACTACTATGCTGAGTTCCGCTGGCGATGGAGTCCTCGACATGAAGACACTTTGCCCGAGCTGACTCCACAGTCCGGAGGAATTCCCGAGACTTCGGAAAACGCTGATGCCCCGGTGAATGACCTCATCTGGTCGCAGTATCGAGGCCCCGAAGGCAACGGCGCGTCGGACGAAGAGATCGCTCCGCTGGACTGGAGTAAGAATCCTCCGAAAGAACTTTGGCGAATCTCCATCGGACCCGGATGGGGTTCGTTCGCTTACAACAATCAGAAACTGTTTACTCAGGAGCAGCGAGGCGAGAAGGAACACGTGACCTGCTATTCGGCGGCTGACGGACGTCCGATCTGGACACATGCCGATGAGACTCGCTTCAACGAAGTCGTCTCCGGGGCTGGCCCTCGTAGCACGCCGAGTGTGGCGAATGGTCACGTCTATGCGCTCGGCGGGACCGGACTGCTGACATGCCTGAATGAACTGGATGGCACGGTCGTCTGGCAGAAGAATCTCGTCACCGATTTCGGGGCCCCGATTCCGATGTGGGGATTCTCCAGCTCGCCGCTCATCCTCGACGACAAGCTGATTATCTTTGCCGGCGGGCCAGGAACAAACGGACTTCTCGCGCTGGAATGTGCCACGGGTAGCACGCTCTGGGGTTTCCCTTCAAACGACATGAACTACACCACGGCGCGCCCGATGACGTTGTGCGGCCAGTCGATCGTCGTCTTCTGCGACGGTAAAGGAACGCATGCGATTGATCCGAAAGATGGCTCCGCAATCTGGACGTTCAAGCCGGAACTCTGGAAAGGCCCGGCGATGGTGGACCCTCAGCAGATTGGGCCTGAAAGTCTGCTTGTCGGCCTTGGCGACGGCGTCGGTACGGCTCGACTGGAAATCAGTAAGACCGACGAGCGATGGACGGTGACAGAAGCATGGTCCTCGACCAAACTGCGTCCCTCATTCAATGATAGTGTTGTGTTTGACAATGGCGTTTATGGTTTCAATCAGGCCATCTTTTCCTGCATCGACGCCAAGACCGGCGAACGCAAATGGCAGGGCGGCCGTTACGGTTTTGGTCAGGCGGTGCTGCTGAAGAAAGCCGGCCAGATCCTCGTCGCCGCAGAGAATGGAGACCTCGTTCTGCTCCAAGCCACGCCAGAAAAGCTGACGGAGCTTTCAAGGCTGCCGATGCTCAACGACAAAACCTGGAACCACCCCATTGTCGCAGGTAAGCGTCTGTTCCTTCGCAACGGCAAGACTGCGGTTTGTTTGCAGTTGGTTGAGTGATGGAGATAGTCGCGAAAGAGAGTCAAAAAATGTAAGGAACCGAATGGCACGGAAACTTTTGTAAGTCGTTACGGGCATACAGCACGACCTGTCTATTCAACGTTTGTGAAATCAACACCATGCTTGCCAGTCTCGTGGCTGTTCTGTGTCTCACGATGTTGCTGACAGGTCACTCGCCGATGCGACTCTTGCCAAACTTCTCCATCAGCCGCAGCGTTTCTTCGCTAACGTGGTGCTCGATACCTTCGCTGTCGATGGATGCTGTTCGTTCACTGACTCCCAGAGCCAGCAGAAACTGATAAACGACTTCATGTCGGCGTTGGGAAAACTGAGCTAGGCTGCGGCCTTTCTCGGTAAGGCTCACGGGGGCATAGGGCTCTGTATCGACGTAGCCATCCCGCTTCATTCTGGCCACAGCGCGGTTGACGGTCACATGGCTGACGGCAAATCGTTTGGCCAGATCTCGAACTCGACATTCTCCCAACCGCTCATGAAGCTCCGCGATGGCTTCCACGTAGTCCTGCGTCAGCTCGGTCGCGTGATCGCGACGAGTTCGCTCGTGGCCTTTTGTTCTGGTCTTCGTTTCTTTCACAAAAACATCTCGCGGAATTTTTCGAACTTCTCAGAGCGACAGAATCTGGACAGTCACTTAATCGGTCGGCAGTGTAGAGTCCGTATCAGCGATTGTCACAGCTTCAAATCGAGATTCAACGCACCGTTCTTTGGACTGCTGCAGCCCGCTGCAGCTTTCCGTTCCACAGCCTGCTGTGGAGAACTATTCTGAATGATGACAATGCTCAGCCGGGAGCTTGGCAGCAGGCTGCCTGCACGAAAGCGGCAGCAGGCTGCCGCAGTCCAAGGGGAGCATGTCCTTGCCACGGGAATTCCTTGTACTCGTTGGCTATCATACCCGAGGTTCCGCTATCTGCCTTTTTGTACGTACTGAAACCCTTTTGCCATGTCGCGAATTCGAGTTGTCTTTTCGATAGGAGCCATGCATGGAGGTGGCTCAGAGCGTCAACTCGTATTGGCGATGCGACATCTGGACCGGGCAAAGTTTGAACCTTTTCTTTACCTGGTTTATCGGTCAGGTCCCTTACTGGATCTGGTTCCCGCCGATGTTCCGATCACATCGTTTGAAGAACGAGTGACCTCTTCCCGCATCTATCTCCCCGGTCTGATGCATTCGCGTCGAGTCAAAGACTTTGCGGCCTTCCTGAGAGAGATCAAGGCTGATGTCAGCTATGACCGCACATTCCTGATGACTCTCATCTCTGCAGCAGGTGCACAACGAGCAGGTGTCCCGAATGTTTCGACGATTGTGACAGATCCAGAGATTGGTTTTGCACCGGTCGCGGGAAGGTTTCAGTGGTTCAAGCGACGAATTCTGCATCGACTTTATAACAACTCTTCACGAGTCCTTGCCGTCTCCGATGGAGCTCGAGAATCCGCCAAACGGTTTTACGGCATCCGCGATGAGAAGATCCAGACGCAACGCAACGGTGTTGATGTCGAGCTGATTCTTGAGCAATCCGTAAAGCCGATCCAGAACGAGTGGTGGACTCGACCAGCGCAGCAGGGAACATCGAGACTCATTCGCATCGTCTCTGCTGGTCGGCTGAATCATGAAAAGGGGTTTCATCTGCTGATCTCGGCGGTCGACGAGCTTCGCCGTCGATGCCCGGATCTGGAACTGCGTGTGGCTTTACTGGGAGAAGGCCCGCACCGAGAGAAGCTGGAACAGCAAGTGATCAACCTCAAGCTTTCAGATATCGTCAAGCTGCCTGGGTTTCAGGAGAATGCGGCAGCCTGGTATCGTTCGGCCGATCTCTTTGTTCTGCCTTCGTTAATGGAAGGCATGCCGAACGTGCTGCTGGAAGCGATGGCGTGCGGGACACCGGTGATTTCCTCGAATTGTCATTCGGGGCCAGCCGAAATTCTGGAGAACGGCCGACTGGGCGAACTAGTTGCAGTCGATGACGTCGATGCCTTGCTGAAGGCCCTCATAAAATGCGTCCAGCAACCAGACGCGATTCGCGACACTGCGATTGAAGCCAGCAAATGTGTGGCATCGCAATGGTCGATTCAGGCAGCGACTCGTCGGCTGGAAGTCATTCTGCACCAAGCTGCACAAACGAAACAACGTTCATCGATGCATTGATCGTTCGAGAAATCGTCGTAGGGACGTCTCCTTCGAATAGATCCTGTCTTCGTGGTGTCGACATCGATTGCATTTGTCATAACAAACGTTGAACGCTCATCATTATTGTTCGCAAATCGTTGCGCCCATTATCGGTTCCTGCGATTTGCGTCAAGTACGTTTCGGGCATAGAAGCCTGTTGAAGCACAAGGTTTGTCGAGTCACAAAAAAGCTGTTCATCCGACGTTTACAAGTGGAGAAAAATTCAGCACAGTACTCACGCTCGTGACGATTCGCAGCCGCGTTGATCGTCGATGTTTGATACGACCGGTTCCAGCTTGTGAACTGTGTCGAAGGCGTTGTGATACTTTCCTCACTGGCTTGCAGCGTCATACATGGATGTATTCCTCGAACAAGAGACCGAATGGGCCAAGCCTTCGATGGTGGCCCGCATTGCCGTATCAATGCCACTTCGGGCGCATTCCTCAGAATCGTTGTTTGCTGAAGTCGAGCAATTGCATCGCCGCGGCATTCGCTATGTGGCAGTGCGTCGACAGCAAGTACTTCGAATCGGTGAGCATGCTCTGCATGATGTACTTGCTGACGCGGGAATTAGTGTCAGTTGCCTGGGATTCGCAGGGGGCTTTACGGGCTCTTTGGGGATGACCTTTGACCGAGCCACCGACGATGTTCGCCGCGCGGTCGATCTTGCTACTGACCTGGGAGCTCGATTCCTGGTCGTCGTGCCCGGTGAGCAGGGCCTTCACACATACAACCACGCGGAACGCACGGTTCGCATGGGGCTGACCGATGTGTTGTACTATGCCGATCAGCGGCGAGTTCAACTTTTGATTCCCAACGATACTGTGCTGGGCTGCAAGACCGATGTCTTCAAGATCAAGGGTTGCCCACTACGTTGGGTGGACAGACTCGGGTCTCAGACCATTCGCCCCATGATCATTGTTCGCGGGGCAACGATCGCCTGTCGGCTACCACGCGGCTGGCGAGAAAGTCTTGCTAACGGCGGATGCCTCCGCGTCTGTCATAAATGCCGCAACTACGACGAGAATGCCAAATTGCTGACGGGAATCCTGACCTATCTGGCTCGCAACGGCGGAGTGCCGGGATTCGAACGCTTGTCGGCAGAATAGTCACATCTGTCCCTGTGCAGTTGGATTTCCGGCGCTGAATCGGAATAATCCCGGACCCACCTTCCAATGGGATTGCCCGCGATCAAGATCCTGCAACCTGCAGAATTCTTCGAGTTTGAAGCAGCACGTTTTTCTCAACGAACGTGAGCTGACAAAACCAGCAGGCAGTTCCGGGTTTGATTCCTTCTGTTCGAAGGCCCGCCGATGAAATCTCAATATGCGCCGCTTCGCTGCCTCACATTGACAGCGTTTCTGATTGCTCTGACCAGTTCAATAGGTTTCCTCGAGGCCGCCGACTGGAAAGTACTCACAGTCCCCGATGCCTGGCGAAGTGTGCCGACGGGGGAGCTGGCTCCGATCAATGGTTACTCGTGGTATCGAGTACTCGTCAAGATTCCGAAGGAGTGGGACGGACAACCGCTGACGTTGTTCTCGGAAGCTCTGGATGATGCTCGCTCGGCCTACGTCGGTGGACAACCCGTCGGTGCCACGGGAACCTTTCCGCCACAGTTTCGCAGTGGTCTCGGAGAAAAGGGCCGCTACGCCGTTGATGCATCGCTCATCAAGGCAGGTGAATTTAACACGATCGCAATTCGAGTCTATCAGAATGACCCTCGACCAAACTTCAGCGTCGCCCCTCCTGTTCTGATGAACGAAGCCACTCTGCAGGCCTTTCGCCTGGAAGGTATATGGCAATATCGACCGGGTGACGATGCGGCGTGGGGAAAAGCGGATCCCAAGGAGTTCGACTTTGACCCGACTCAACCGCTCAATGATGCAGACGCTGCGGCAAAAGCCGTCTATCTGAAGGTCGACACCGTCGACAACATCGAGAAATACGTCGCTCGCAGAAACGGTGACACGGATCCGCTGTCGCCATCGGTAGCCGTCAAGCATTTTCTGACGCCTGAAGACCTGAGTGTAAAACTTGTCCTTGGCGATCCTGACATTGCTCAGCCGCTCTTTATGTCGTGGGATGAACGCGGTCGCATGTGGGTCATGGAGTATCGGCAGTATCCAGATCCAGCAGGCCTCAAGATGGTCAGCCGCGATACATTTCTGCGATCTGTCTACGACAAAGTTCCGCCAGCGCCGCCCAATCATTTTAAAGGCACCGACCGAATCAGCATCCATGAAGATACCGATGGTGACGGCGTTTATGACCAGCACAAAATCTTTGTCGATGAATTGAATATCGCTTCGTCTTTCGCGGTGGGGCGGGGCGGAGTCTATGTCACGAATCCTCCGTATCTCTTGTTCTATCCTGATGCAAACAAAGACGATATCCCCGATGGAGATCCGGAAGTTCTGCTGGAAGGGTTCGGCATTGAAGACTCACACTCCGTAATTAACAGTCTTCGCTTTGGCCCGGACGGCTGGCTGTACGGCGGGCAGGGCAGCACTGTGACCGGCGTGATTCGCAAGCCCGGCTCAAAGGAAACTCCTGTGCAATCCCTGGGGCAACTGATCTGGCGCTACCATCCCGAGAAGCACATCTATGAGATCTTTGCGGAGGGTGGCGGCAACACTTTCGGTTGCGAAATCGATGAAAAAGGTCGCATCTTTTCCGGGCACAATGGCGGCGATACACGAGGCTTCCACTACGTTCAGGGCGGATACTATCGCAAAGGTTTCGGAAAGCATGGCCCTTTATCAAATCCTTATGCCTTCGGCTTTTTCGAAAACATCAAGCATCACAGCGTCGCACGATTCACTCACAACTTTGTGATCTACGAAGAGAACACTCTGCCGGAACGGTTTCGTGGTGAGCTGTTCGGTATTGAACCACTGCAGGGGCAAGTCGTTCTGAGTCACTTCAAGCCGTATCAGTCATCGTTTGAAACGGAAGACGTTGAGCGAGTTCTCAAAACGGACGACCCCTGGTTTCGCCCGGTTGACATCAAGGCTGGACCCGATGGTGACATTTACGTGGCTGACATGTACGAGCAACGTATTGATCACAGCAGCCATTATGCTGGTCGAATCGATAAGAAGACCGGGCGAATCTACAAGCTGACGTCGGGAAAAACTCCTTCCGGCGAGCGGCAGGGCGTTAGCCCTCCGAGTTCTCTCGCACACTTCGACTATTCAAAGAAGTCATCGGCCGAACTGATTCAGTTGCTGGACCATCCTTCAAAGTGGCATCGTCAGACGGCAATGCGAC
>CANHVD010000284.1 GCA_947463775.1 Planctomycetaceae bacterium
CGCGATCGATGGACTGCTAAGTCCAACCCATTGCAACGTACCAGACTTCAGGCGAGCAACGACGTCCGATGAAAATGCAGCGACATCGCGGTTCTCGTAAACCACCAATTGCTCCAGATGAACTCCTGCATCCTGAAGCAACCGGGGAAGAACATCGCGTCCCCGACTGGCACGCACCCAAAGCACGTTCTGTCCCTGAGCACGTTCGGCGAGGGCCGCGCCAAGCGACTCTGCCCGAAACTCAGCGGGCACGAAGTCGGCCTGAATTCCAAAGGATTCCAGCTTCAACGCTGTCGATGTTCCGATCGCAGCGATTCTGGCAGCATGCAATGCACGAGCATCCCGGCCGGATCTCTGAAGGTGGCGAAAGAACTCACTGACTCCATTAACGCTTGTAAAGACAAGCCACTGAAACTCATGCAGGCGTTCGAAGGTTTCCTGAATCGCAGGCACATCAGATTCCGTGACCGGACCGACTTCGATCATGGGCATAATGACTGGTTCGCCACCCAGACGCACAATCTGCGATGCGACATCATCAGCCTGTTCATCAGGACGAGTCACCCCGATGGAGACACCAAACAACGGTAACTGCTCATACCACGACAACTGAGCCCGCTGCTTCACACATTCGCCCACAACGATCAACGACGGAGGTTTTAGTTGTCTCTTTGATGCCTCGTGGGGAATCGTAGCCAACGTGCCTTCAACGACCTGTTGTGTCGCCAGCGATGCGTGACAAACCACCGCCGCAGGAGTCGTCTCCGGCATTCCGGCTGCGATCAACTGTCGACAGATTTCTGTCAGTCGATTCAATCCCATATAGAACACAAGTGTTCCGGGAAATCTGGCCAATGCCTCGAAATCCAGTCGACTGGCATCACGAGTCGGATCTTCATGGCCAGTGACGAACGCAACTGCCGACGAAATCTCTCGATGAGTAAACGAGAACCCGGCATACTCGCCGGCCCCGGTTGCAGCCGTGACTCCAGGAATCACTTCAAAAGGAATTCCCGCCGCCTGCAGCGCTGCGGCTTCTTCGCTGCCGCGCCCAAAAATATAAGGATCTCCGCCTTTGAGACGTACCACAACTTTTCCCGCACGAGCCTCGGCAATCAATCGCTCATTGATCTCCTGCTGAGAAACAATCGTGGTGCCATCGCGGCGAGTTCGCGCGGTCCGTTCGCAGATTCCACGAGTTCGACGCAGCAGCAACGGATTCACCAGACCGTCGTACAACACCAGGTCGGCTTCTGCCAGACATTCTGCCGCGCGGAGCGTGATCAGCCCCGGATCTCCGGGGCCAGCTCCGGCAAGGTAAACTTTTCCAGTAACAGAAACGGATGGCATCGCTTGTTCGTTAGTCCTTGTTCAGATCTGTTCTTGATACTTTGGCGTAGTTCATTGAGCGTTATCGTGGATGCGAGATTACACGGGACGAGATGCTCGAAAGCAAGCGATGTCGATCTCATGGAAGGACGTAAATCGCGATGCGGATGGCTGAAAAAAGAAATCCGGGGGCGAACCACATCAACGGTCTTTGTGTCTTTGGTCGCTGGGTTTGCTTTATCGATGGCAGCTTAGCACAATCGAGCGTAGTGTGACCTTTTCAACGGTTCATCACAAAGGATCAGAATCATGCGGACAGATTTGACAGACATTACGATGGTAATCGACCGTAGTGGATCCATGGAATCTATTCGCACGGATGCAGAAGGTGGCATCAATACGTTTGTAGACTCGCAGAAATCTGAACCCGGCGAAGCTCTGCTGACACTTGTGCAGTTTGACACAGCCTACGAGTTCGTCCACAAGGGAGTGCCGATCGGAAGTGTTCCTCGCTTCAAGCTGGTGCCGCGTGGTTCCACTGCGTTGCTCGATGCCGTTGGGCGTGCCATCAATGAAACCGGGGCTCGTCTGGCGGGGATGGACGAAACTCAGCGGCCAGGTCTGGTCGTGTTTGTGATCGTGACCGACGGTGCAGAAAACTCCAGCAAGGAGTTCACTCGGGAAAAGATCCGTCAGATGATTGAACACCAGCAGTCCGTTTACAAATGGCAGTTCACTTTTCTTGCTGCGAATCAGGACGCTTTTGCAGAAGGCTCAACGCTGGGGATTGATCAGGCTGGCATTGCGAACTTTACCGCGGCCAACGTCGGCGTAGCATGGGGCTCGGCAGCAAAGAAGATGTCCCGCATGCGAAAATCGATGAGCGATGGTAACACCGTGGATAACAATTTCACCGAGGAAGAGCGGAAAGAAATGTTGTAGCCGACCAGGGAAACAGATACCGCAGTCAGGATCGGAACTAACCAAGGTCAGCCCGATTTACTTCAGTAACTGTTCCTGAAGTTTCTCACGCTGAAGTTCTGAAATTGAGGCGATGATCTGATCGCCTTCATGCAGGCCTGATTCGATGAGAACCTTTCCCTCAGAGACTTCGCCTGGAGTCACCTGACACGCAAGAAATTCTTCGCCCGATTTCATCAGAACCACATTCACGCTGCCACAACGTGCCACCGCTTCTTTAGGGACGCTGATCGCGCTGGGTTTGTTTAGCACCGTCACAATTCCGTTGGCTTCCATGCGAGGATGCAGGAACTCCTGCTGAGTGGAATCCGGTTTCAGGACTGCATTCAGAAAATATTCTTTCAGGTCCGGAGCAAACGAACTTCGCACCACGGGATACGGTGAAATTCGAGTGATCTCAGCACGCACATCTAATGTTTCAAAACCCACGGGCCGGATGGTGATTTCGTTTCCGACGGCCACTTTCGTAATCAGAGATTCATTCAGCGGCAGGCTGATTTTCAAATGATCCTGGTCCGGGATCTCGAAGACGGGCTGAGAGAAATAAATCGATTTTCCTTCTTCGATCGTCTTGATCCCGCGACTTCGCAGATTCCAGTTATTGCAATGCAGGACCTGGCCGTCGCGAGGAGCTCGCAGGACACAGGCTTTGATACTGTCGGTCGCTGCTTTCGCATAACGCTCGTAAATCGCAAGTCGACGCTCGTCTGAAAGTTCAGCCAACGCGGCTCTGGAAAGAGCCAGTGAATTCGCCAGTTCCGTACGGATCACGTTTAATCGTGAGTTCGTTAACTGATGCTGCATCAGAACATCCTGTCGCGGATGAGTATACTGCTCCAGTAGATTCTTCTGAGCCTCCAGTCTCCTCAGTTGTTCTGATTGAGTCGTGGCTTTGAGTGACTCCGCAGCAACCTCGGGACGGCTTGCGTATCCCAGCATCCACATGCGTTCCGCAAACTGCAGGTCATACTCAACGGCCCGCAATCGATCCGAGTTGATACTGATATCATCATCGAGCTTTCCGACCGCATTGGGATGAGTCCCGTTTGTGTACTCGAACAAATCCATCTCTGCGTTCTGCCGCCGATGTTCGGCCTCTGCAAGTCGGCGTTCGTTGGCTGCTCGGACGATCTCTTCCTGCTGTCGCGATGCTTCCAGAGACGAATGGGCTTTAATCAGGGAGACTTCGCGTGCTCGCCGGAACTCTTCGATCTCGGACGAATCGAGAACGCAAACGATATCGCCTTTTCGAACCCATGTGCCTTCGGGAACAAGGCTCAGAATCTGAACTGTCCACTGACATTGCGAAATTACTCGTTCGGTTCGAAGAGGTTCAAGAGAGCCTCCCGAGGTGATCTCGATCTTGAACGGAGCTTTTTCCACTGTAAGCAATTGGGGCGGCACAGCCTTAGGAATCAAGGACAGCGCACCGGCGACCATAGCGGTCAGAGACAAGCCTATTACTGTCCAGCGCAGCCAGACGCGAAACGTAGTCCAGAATGTTGAAGAATCATCGGATGGAAATAGTGACGATTCAGCAGGGCTGTTCTTTGGGAAGCAGACAGACATGGGAACCTCGGCGGGGCCAAACTTCAGGGAGCCTGAACTCTGACCAAAGCTGGGGTGGGGTGGGATTCTGAATACTTCGAAGCCCGGGAGGCTCGAAAATTCGGAAGGAATTACAGGAGGGAAATGAGGCGAGGCCTAAAGTCTAACACCTCCATCGGCTCCACCGCGCCAGCGAATTCTGCTAAATCCGTTGATTCCCCAATGTCTCGAAATCATGCAAAAATGTGGGAAAATAGACTTGAAACGGGGCTCTTTCGGGAAGATTGGGCGTTCCTTCTAACCCTTAAAAAGCGGCAATCCTTGCCACTCGGCTGCCGATGTGAGTGTTACCGGGGCCATTGCCGCATCATTTCAGCAATTCAAGGCCTTGCAAACTTGGCTCGTGAAACGGTGGCGTGGTCGAAAGACTATTCTTTGGGCGACATAAGTTGTGGCCGGTCTTTCGCGGTATATTTCATTCCGATTACGACCTGAATCGTGGACGCGACCAGAACAAGCGGCGAATGTGTTCCAGGCGTCCTGCGGCAATCCGGGATGAGTGGAATCACAGTAAGGCCACGATGAGCCCTGGCCGAAACGCTCAATATCAGTCGATGGTTAACGTCACGGAGTCTTCTTCTTGAACGGACCTTCAACCAGCTCCATGGTCCACATCAGCGTCTCACGGCTACTCGTCTTCTTAGGATGCATGATGTAAACCGGTCTGAATTCAACCCAAGTTCCCGAGATGTGCCACAGGACGTTTCCGATCATCCAACGTGGATTGCAGCAGCACTCACCACGAATAACCCATACCACAACTCGACTGCATCGGCGTGTTGCCCCCGAGCCTTGTGTTCATTCCTTTTCCGCGGGGGTCGAAGAGCGAGCTGCCAGCGTGTCATTTCCTGAGTATTGTGGGGCTTTGCTGGAAGGTCAATCAGTGCGGAGGATTCATGCAATCTGTTGGCTGAACATCACGATCGGCCAAATCTGTGATGATTTGCCGCTCTCAACAGCACGAGCAGGACTTGTGAGATTCAGGCCGTCTAAACTGGGACATCGAATCAGCAGATTCTGTTCGCTTACGAATTGACCAAATAAAAGTTAATCCGATCCGGAACTTTTTACGTTCCGATCCAGTCAACCCACTGAAATTGGATTCTTGCCTGAGTTCTTTGCAGGCAGGTTGCTTCAGTCTCATTGGTGTCGCGACATTCGTAGTTCACTGGTTTCCCGGCGGGGAAAGTCTAAGATGATGAGCCTGTCGAACTACTTAGGGACTTTTGGACCGAACTGATCTCCTCGTGAAATCTGTGTCGTGCGTCTTTGTTCGTTCCGGGCGGTAGCTCGAGTTTGAGTCAAGGGCCTGTCCTGACAGGGGCTGGGCATTTCGTCAATGACGTTAGTTTATTTGCTGGCGGCTTTCTTTCTGGTGTTGTTAAACGGATTCTTCGTGCTCGCGGAATTCGCTGCGGTGAAAATGCGACCATCGCGCGTCCGTGAATTGCAGAATGATGGAGTCAGCGGCGCGGCAGCCGCAAGGCACGTCCAGGATCATCTCGATGAGTACCTTTCCGTTTGCCAGGTGGGCATTACGTTTACCTCAATCGGCCTGGGTTTTGTTGCAGAGCCCGCTGTCGTTCGACTGATTGAGCCTGTCATTATCTTCACCGGCCTTTTCTCCGAAAATGCCCGGCTGACGTTTCTGACATCACATGCGATTGCATTTGCCCTCAGTTATCTCCTCGTCAGCTACGCTCATATTCTGCTGGGAGAGCTTATCCCTAAATCAATGGCGATTCGACGGACAGACAAATCGGCTCTGGTAACGTCTCCGCCATTGCGGGTCTTTCGGACGATGTTTATGGTTCCGCTGTGGGTTCTGAATGGATCTGCCAATTTTTTGCTGGGACTGATGGGGCTCGGGAAATCCAAAGCTCATGACAGCCACAGCGAAGATGAATTACGAATTCTGCTGAACCAGTCGCAATCATCAGGGCTGATGTCGTTTCGCCGACTATTGTTCCTTGAGAACGTATTTGACCTCGGCGAACTGCTTGTTCGTGACGCAATGCGTCCTCGATCACAGGTCCGCTGCATGAGTACCGCCAGCTCGTGGGAAGAGAACCTGCAGATTGCTCGTCGATATCGCTTCAGTAGATATCCACTTTTTGATGGTGATCAGGCAATTCCCGGTGGCATCATCCATCTGAAGGATCTGTTTCTAACAGGCGGACCAGATTCCGATCTGAAGGCCATTCTCCGGCCGGTGATCACTGTTGATGAGACATCGCTGCTGGAAGCGGTATTGGCCGAGATGCAGCGTCGTCGTATTCACGTTGCTTTGGTGAAAGACACTCGCGGCACCTGGACTGGATTTCTGACATTGGAAGATGTTATTGAAGAAATCGTCGGGACGATTCGAGATGAATTTGAAGATGAGGAACCAGTCCATCTCGCAGACGCGCTCCTCGAGGATCGCGTGCATCTGAACATCGAGGCTGAGAGTACAATTGAAGCCGTTCGCAAGGCTTTGTCTCAGATGAAGCCCGAGTCCCTGCCGATTCCGCGAGACGAGGTCATCAGGGCGGTTGAGGAGCGTGAGCGGCTGATCGAAACCTATCTGGGCCGTCATCTGGGGATGCCTCATGCTCGTCTGCATGGCCTGCAGAAAGCCATCGTGCTGGTAATTCGTTCTGAAGGCGGAATACCATACCGTGGCACCACGGAACGAGCACACCTGCTGTTTGTGCTGCTGACTCCAACGGGCCAGCCTCGTGTGCATCAAAGACTGCAGGCGGTCATCGCTACGCTGCTGGATGAGAGCGAATTTATTCCGGAACGTCTTCGTACGGCCAGTTCTGCGTCTGAAGTGCTTGAAATCCTGAGAACCGGTGAACAGGCCACTCTGGACTGATTGGACGGTAACAACCGAACTCGGCTTTTGCGATGCTGAACTTCGCGGCCGTTCAGCTTGCCGTGCTGGCATCAGCCCGCATTCTCTTGTCAATCTATGCACCGATTCAGGCTGCAGTTGACACTGCGGACGACATCATCAGACCACTTTGTGAGGACGTCGGCCGAAGAGTGACCTCTCAACGTGCCGCATGGGAGCTTTCTGCCATCCGGCTCACATGGTCATCGAATTCATCGTAACGACATACGTATCCGGGCTGTTGAGCGCGTATCCGTTCCTCTTCAAATGCCGCCAATATGGCCTGCTCGATCCGTTCTCGGCAGTGAGGATTGATCGGATGAGCAATGTCGGCAAACATTCGGCTGCGGCCGTTCGAGTGGTCCATTGGCGGAGAAGGTGGCAGAGCAGCTCCGCAATGGGAACAATAGCGGGCCTTGACGTCGTTCTTGGCGGAGCACCGCAC
>CANHVD010000285.1 GCA_947463775.1 Planctomycetaceae bacterium
AAAGCCGATTGAGTACCGGGTTCTCGCTATTCTTCGGGCAGCACATGGTCCGATCGCACAGGACATAGCGGGAGGAATAAACTTGACCACCGAAAGGTTCCGCAGCTTTCCCCACGCTCCGTGAAAGCTTGTTGTGATTCACCGCGAAGCGGTTTAAGAGGGTAGCCCGTGGTCAGCGCCACCACCGGTTCGCGTCGAAACCTGCGATTGCACCCTGAAATGGGTGCCAGAATCGTGGTTTCTCTCATCCCTTCAGGATGAGTTTGGTTCGCGTTCAGTCAACGGTGGTGCGACTGTTGGCGACCACCAGCTACTCTCTGCCATCCTTTCAGGATCAATCGCAGGACATTCCACTTGCTACGCTCACGCACATGATTTCGCGTTGAGCCCCGTGAAATGCCGTGATTCTTCTGTCATCATCAGGATCGGAAGAAAAGTCGAATTGACACCAACAAGCGATTCGAGCTAAAAGTCAACGACGATTGGATTAAACGCAGGGCTGCGTGCATCCGACGAGGTCTTTTCTGCGAATTCACCGGAAAAGAGCTGGGCGAACTGAATTTCGAAGGAGCGAATAATGCGTCGAACTGCGATCACACTGCTTGCGGGATTTGCACTTGTCGGGTGTGGCGGTTCAGATGCCAAAAACGGCGAAGCCAAGTCGGCTGGAATTCCGTTGTCGATCCCAAATCAGAGCCCCGACGCAAAGGTCTCAGCGAAGGCTAACGCTCAGTCGATCGATCAGTATTCATCGGCGGTTAAACAACTGCTTCAGAGAGCCAATACAGCCGTCACGTCCGGCCTGAATGGAGTCGCCATTGAGTCGCTGAGTCAGGCCATCGGGATCACTCCTGAAGACGCATCACTGTTTCGCATGCGTGCCGATGTCTATTCACTGCAGGGCGAAAACGCTAATGCTCGCGCAGACTTCAGTACTGCCGTACGACTTTCCCCAAACGATCCGGATCTCTACAACTACCGTGGCTATTTCCTGATGGGTCAGGGCCTCGGCGCTGAAGCTCGGGCTGACTTCGACAAAGCCATTGCGATCAACGCCAAACACGGGGCCGCACTTAACAATCGAGGATTGTTGGCTCTGGCTGGCAAGGACTACAAAGCAGCGATTGCTGATTTTTCTTTGGCGATTGAAGCCGATCGAAACTTGTCAGACGCATGGAACAATCGCGGTTTCGCTCAGATGAAACTCAATGAGCTTGATAAAGCGATGGCCGATATCAAACAGGCTTTGCATATCAAAGAAGACTATGTCACTGCCTGGAATAATTGTGGCCTCGTCGCCATGCAACAGGAGAAATTTGCCGACGCTGAAAAGTCGTTCGCCCGGGCGATGGAACTTGACCCAATGGATGCCCGCTGGGTCAATCACCACCGTGCCGCTCTGATTAAGCAGAATCGCTTTGCAGAAGCGCAGACAGACGCCAACAAGATCGAATGGCTTAACCAACTCGCAAATCTTACACAGGTGGCCGGACGCAATGCCCGTGATCCTCGTGCCTGGATTGTTCGCGGCCAGCATCTGATGGACGGCCAACAGTACAATGCAGCGATTCAGGACTTCAATCGCGCCCTGACCGTGAGTCCGGGCAATGCCCAGGCTCTGTTTGACCGTGCAGTGGCATGGGTCAGGATGGGCGACCACCAGAAGGCGATGCTGGACTGTGATGAATCCATCGTCGCGAATCCATCGCTGGAAGCCTACTCCCTGCGAGGCGATCTGTGGATGCGACTGGAGAATCTCGACCTGGCTATTGCGGACTTTGAATCGGCAAAACGCTTTGATGAGCAGGTCGCGGTTGCTTATGAACAGCGTGCAGAGAAACAGCGTGCGGCCGGTGCGACCACAGAAGCCGATGAAGATCAGGCTCGCGCCAAAGAAATTCGCGAAGCGATGATTGAGAAGCCCGCAGCCGCTCGCGACACAAGCACCGCGGAAGGCTTCAACCCGGACTCGTCGGTTCAGTAGTCCAGCCAGATACCGCCACCGACCAGATTCTCCCAACGATCGAAGAATTCGTACTGCAATGATGGACCGTTGTAATAGTTGAGGCCAAGACGCAGCCGGCGTTTAGAATGTTCGCCCTGCCAGCCCCAGCCGGCAACGACATTCACTCCACCGTTGAAATCGAAGTCTTCGCGGAGATGAGTATTCACGGCCGCAAATGGGGCGCCCGTGAATTGAGTTGTTGGGAGAGGTGTGTATTCGGCACCGAACTGAAACTCAAGTGGCTTCGCCCCGCCCTCAATACCCAGAGCGTAGCCGATTTCTCCGTAGACTCGCGAGATATCATTGAGCTCGTAAGCCGTTCCCAACAGCAGGGAGTCTCGGACATAGTTGATGCGATTGAACAGCGGATTCGCAATCAGGTATTCATCGCCCACATGTGAGCTGATGTGATAATAGCCTGCTCGGTACGAAAGCCGATCGAACTTCCATGTGCCATACAAACCAACGCGATAGTCAGATCCCTCCAGCATCGCGCTGACCTCTTCGGGCAGAACACGGGCAAACACCGCGCCTTCGAGGTCCAACTGAAAGGCGTCGCTGTTAGAGACTGACGGATCTGACAGGCGAATCAAGCCGGCACGACCGCCAAGCACTGCTTCCCAGATCTTGCGTTTACTCTTGGTGTCGTAGAATGACACCAGCTGCATTCTCGCTTCTTTTTCACCGGCGATGTAGGTTTTATAGAGCAACCCGTTGGGAAGTAGTTGCCAGCAGAGATGCTGTTCGTGAGTCTGCGGATACTCAGAGAAAACCGCGTCCGGCGTCATGGCCGGGTAAAATGCCTGCTCCGTTTGCGACTCAGGAATGACAATCTGCTCTTCACCGCTTATGGGCTCGGCTGGCTCCTGGGTGTGCCCTGTCGTTCTGATCGCTCCTTGAGCGGGCATGTTGACGACTGACGATCTGGCGTCCGGAGCCTGTGAGTATTCGGAGAGATCAAAGTCCCCTGCAGTTGCCGCGTCGCCTGGTTGTTCCGCGGACTTTGGTGCGTCGGGCTTCTTGCTTCTCGACTGGCGAAGCGGATCGAGCCATGTGCTGACTGGTCTTCTGGCGGCACTTGAAGCAACACCCGGATCACTGGCGGATTCTTTGACTGATGTAACGACGTTGCTGTTGTCAGCATGGGCTGACAGAGTCTGTGCGGTACAAACCAACGCGGCTACAAACAACTTTGCGAAGAGACTGCTGCGTTGAGCCACCCGCGACCTGCCTGCAGATGGCTGGACCAATAGCCTGCCCGCTTCATCGATGGGTTTCGAGAAGCTGCAATCTGGAAGCTGCGGACGGCTTGAAGACGAATCTCCTGCAGCGGTAGGCAACTCAGGAGACGTTCTCTCCTGCTTGTTTACCGGCTTTGCCGACTTTCCGAACCATTGAAATGCGTGAGCCACGAAGTGCGATCCTGATCTCGTGTCCTGCGGGACATGACGAACATAGAACCTGCAATGTCTGTGACGAAGGTTTCGGATAAGCCGCCGGGTGATTCTGAGGATCGCAACTATCGTTTCGGCGATTCAGACTGTGTCGGGCCGGTCAGTTAAAATGTACGGATTTTGCAGCCCGAACAATGAAAATGCGAGATTCTGCAGCCGCCAGGATTCGGCAAAAACCGCCGCCGCTATATCTCTTCGATTGCCTGATCGTCAAAGTCCACTTCCACAGACCATGATCATTCACAGGCTCAATCAGTGGCTGCATTCACGGGCCAGGGGTTTAGATTTGCGCGACGATTCAGGATCTCTCATCGCGGGATCCATGAGAACCCCTGGTTCTAACCTGCATTCGCTGCCAGAGCCTGCAGCCTCGCTTGCACGCTCTGGCGATTCAAATTGAACTCAACGGCGCGAGGAGATCAGCTCATCCCCATTTTGGACAGGGCATCCTGCAAGCCGGGGATATTCATTCCCCCGGCAATGTCCGCCATCTCCTTTGCGGCCGCTTCTTTGGCTTTCTGAATGGCGTGGTTAGTCGCCGTAGCGACCAGTTCCTGCATCAGTTCCCGATTCTTCGCTTCGATCAGCCACTGATGAATGTCCACGCCGCTGACCTGAAAGTCGCCGGTCATGCGAACCGTCACCGCGTCGCCGCCAGCCGTGCCTTCAACCGTGAGGCGACCGATGCGCTCTTTTGCCGCAGCGACCTTGGCCTGAATATCACCGGCCTGGCTCATCATGCTGGCCATGCTTGCAAGATTCTTGAGTCCACCAAACATATCAAACTCCAAAGAACAGGTGATAAGCTCAGACGAGAAATCCGCTAGTGGTCCGCCACAGCCTCTGTTTCAGCAACCTTAACGGCCGGAGCCACAGTCACTTTGACCACAGTTGCTCCAAAGACTTCCATCACCTGACGCACGAAAGGATCTCGCGACGGATCCACTTCGCCCAGCAGGTTTCGCTGAGGAGGCGTTGCCTCAACAGCTCGCGCGGCAGGTTTCGGAGTAGATTCGGTGGCCTGTGACGAGCCTCTTGAAGCATTATTGCTTTTCGCTCCGGCGGCGGCGGGAGGATCTGCGGGCTTTTCAACCACAGGTTGCGGCTTTGGTCGAGTCGACGCCAGTAGTCGCAGATTGACCGTGAAAGGTTCTCCAATCAGCTTCAGGATTTCGGCTTCAATCCGACCGCGACTGTCCGGCTGATCGAGCACCTTTTTTGCAAAGTCGTAGGAGCTGTCTAATTGGATCTCCAGCCGATTGGGTGCGACCAGGACAAGATCCGAAGCCATCTTCAGCCCCGCGGAAATCGTCAAGCCAACGGTCTTTAACAACTCCTGAAACAATCGCGGACAATCCGCTTGTGTCAATGACGACACCGGTTCATTCTTCGCTGTCGGAGCAGGCTTCTCGATCGCCGGTGCAGGTGGAGTGGTTGAAGCAGTCGCAGCCGCAAGCGGCACTGGAGCAGGTTCGGCGTGCGTCACTACCGGTGGCTGGGCGTGCGTCGTTGCAGTGATGTCTGCTGGACTATCCGACTGAGGAGGAGCTGAAGAAGCAACGGGCGACGCACTCACAGCTTCCGAAGCAACGGGAGTGGCTGGTGTTGCGGAGAGCAGTGGTGCTGTCGCCACCGGTGAAGTCGCATGAAGATCATGCAAATCGTCATCGGATTCATCCGAATCAAATTCGCTGGATTCCTCGTCACCGTTATCTGAAGCATCCGGCGGAGCGATCAGCGACGAGGCCCGCGTCAGGGATTCAGTGTTTTTTTTTTCGCCGACCGGTGCTGACAATGCCTGAGCCGACGCCGCCCCTGCAGTTGACGACGTCGATATGTTCGACGGTGCAGGTAACTCCGGCAGTGTTGGCAATCGCCCTGACAGCAGATCACTGATCGCCGTTAGATTCTCGAGCAGGCTGAGTTGGACCATCGCCATTTCCAGAACGGTTCGAGCAAACGTGCTGCGAAACATCTGGTTCTTGGCATCGGACAGAATCTGAAACGCCGCCATGACAGAATGCATGCCAAGACGAGTTCCCTGTCGCATCAGAATGTCACGATGACGATTTGCGACGCTGCACAGAGGAACCTCAGTGCCTCCTGACAGCGTCACCATCAGGTCGCGAACATAGCCAATACACTGATCCATCAATTCGCCAGGCTGGACACCCAGTCCAAAAGCCGTATCCAGGTTTGTCAGCACTTCGCCGGGCCGATGTTCAATGATGGCGTCGAAGAATTCAACCAGACGTTCATCGCCAGCCGTTCCCAGCATGCGATGCACATCGTCGGCGGAAACTGTCCCGTCACTAAACGCCAGCAACTGATCGAATAGCGACTGACTGTCACGCATCGAACCACGGGCTCGTCGAGCAACCAGCTCCAGAGCATCCTCGGCAACTTCAAAACCTTCCGCTTTAGCAATCTCGCGCAATCGATCACCGATCGAGCGATCGTTAATGCTGGAGAAGTCAAACCGCTGACAACGCGACAGGATTGTGTCGGGAACCTTGTTGGGTTCGGTCGTGCAGAATACAAACTTCACATTCGGCGGCGGTTCCTCCAAAGTCTTCAACAGCGCGTTGAAGGCTTCTTTGGTCAACATATGAACTTCGTCGATGATGTAGACTTTGAACTGAGTCCTCATCGATCTCACGCCAACATTCGCGCGGAGCGATCGAATATCATCGATCCCGCGATTGGATGCACCGTCGATTTCCAGAACGTCGACGTCGTTCCCGGCAGAAATCCCATCACAGATTTCGCACTGATTACACGGAACACCGTCTACGACATTCGGGCAGTTCAATGCCTTCGCCAGAATTCGGGCGGTCGATGTTTTTCCGACTCCACGAGCCCCCGTAAACATGTAGGCATGAGCAACTCGGCCAGCACGAATGGCATTCCGAAGTGCTCGCGAAACATGTTCCTGCCCGACGACGTCGTCAAACGCCTGAGGCCGAAAACGCCGAGCCAAAACGGTGTAATGAGAACCTGTCGTCACTGCGATGTACTCAATTCAGTTAAATGATGTCATCCGCCAGTCCATCTGGTCGCCGAACTACGACGCACCCCCGGATTCGACGTCTGCACCGTATTGTGCAGCAATTGAGTTGAATCATCCACCCTGGCCCGGCCAATGATTGGCATTTCGATGAGTACTCCCGGTTTCGCCGGGGATTCCCCGTAAATCAACTGCGAGTGCGGGAAGGCACAGTCACGAAACGATCGGGGCGTAGAATTTTTTCGCCCTGATGTCGATAGGCCGTCAACATTCCGTATTTGGCGACGCTGTAGTCCAGACAGGCCACGTTGACCGCGAGCGGTGCCGGCGAGTCTGCAAATAGCCAGTAATGCCCAATGAAGACCGGCGGATTCGTCGGAGCATACACAGCCGGACGCACTGTCGGCGGAACCGGCAACGAAGCCAGCGTCGGATCCTCCATCGCCGGCCAGGAATACGACGCGAGCGTATGCTTCTCCGGAGGATCGTACCAGCGAATTCGGGTCCTCTCCCTCCGAGCCCCCTCGCGGTCGACCAGAAAACTTCCTTCCGGAAGCTTCATCTCCGGGCCTTTCATGGATCGCTCAACAGCACGCAGCACTGGATTCCCGGCCTGAGTCGCATGAAAGAGGAACTCCGCCGACATATGGCCATACTGAGCCGACGCGTCAGCGAGTGTCCGCAGATCTCGATCATCCCAGCACGCATGCACGACTCGCAAGGTACCAAGATCAAGAGACACAGGCAGCGTCCGAAACCAGT
>CANHVD010000286.1 GCA_947463775.1 Planctomycetaceae bacterium
CCATTTGGTGAGGGTACTGCCAGACACGAAAGAATGTACTGATGTTTTCAGCCAGCCAGACGAAGAACCCAATCAGCACAAATGAGCACAGGAGAGGCATTCGGCGATCCCGATCCAATGGGCGAAACACCACCGTGGATCGTGCATAAAGACCTGCAGTGCCGGCAGCCAGATGCCAACGATAATCAGGAATAAAATGGTGCGTGAAAAAGTTGGCGTAGATCAGAATCGCCAGCAGCGTCGCCATCCAGTACGGAGGATGGTGCCGAATTCTGATATCCAGCAGCCGCCATGCCTGAATGAGATAACTCCCAACCCCCGCATACATGAAACCCGAAAACAGGGGCACTCCACAGATCTTGAACCAGCCCTCATCCGGATAGCTCCAGGATTGAATGTGTTCCGATGTCTTGAAGATTTCCAGACACAATCCGACCAGATGGAATAGACAGATCGCCTTAAGCTCATCCACTGTTTCCAGTCGAGCCCACAGCATCCACGCCTGAATCATCAGGGCAATCAACAGCAATGCGTCATATCGAGCTATTCCCAACACGCCATCGGAGGGAACGGTAAATACTGCCGCGAAGAACAGAACCACAAACAGGCATGCTCGCGCTTCTTTCAATCCAAAATACCAGAACTCGATCAGAAATCGCCGCAGGCCGACGAGATCCCCATGAACCGTGGGCTCTCGCAACTTGACGTCGAAGCGATGAAGAAAATTGCGCATGAGACAACTTTGACGCAGGGCAGGGATTCTGGTTCCGCCAGTGCCTTACGTCGAACCAGCGTTTATCGCAAAACGAAACCGGCGATTTTAGCAATGAACGGCTGTTGATCTTTGAACTCAAGGTTCGTTTCGTTTTGAGAAGCAGCCAACTGTCTAATTATCGCCGAACAAGCCAACGATGACGTCTTCCGCAATCCGCAGCTTTATGATGCACGAAACCCACGCGAGCTCGCGAATGGATTCGTGAGTTTCAGAAACGAACTGCGGCCAACCGATCAGGCTCGTGGCTCTCATGCTGACAACAGCAATGCCCGATTCGCGCTGAGGAACGGCAATCAAACCGTCATCGTGAACTGGTCTGTGGACATGCTCCGCTGGCGAACTCGCAGCGAGCTGGCCTGGCTGGACTCAATTAAACACTCAACCGGCATTGCATTCGGCCGCCTGCGGTTCCAGTACCTGATTCAGTACTGCCGCCAGAGAATTCTTTGTGAAAGGCTTTGTCAGGAATACGTCCGGCATATCGGAAATCTGGCTTCCCGATGGACGTTCCGGAGCGTACCCGCTTACCAGGACGACTGGCACATTGGGACGAATACGAGTTAACTCGCGACGACATTCCCAGCCATCCATTCCGGGCATTCTCAAGTCCATCAGGACAGCGTCAAATTTCTGATCTGCGGCGAGAAACAGAGAGATTGCCTCGGGCCCGCTTGCCACAGCCTGAACGTCATACCCCATCCGGCACAGAATTAATCTCAACACATCTCTCACATCCTGCTCGTCATCAACGACCAGTAATCGAAGAGATTTCCCCTCTGTACCGCCTCGCTTATAAACACCGCTGTCGCTCAATTTTGTGCTTTGCAATGCAGGCAAAGAGACAACGACGTCCGTCCCGACTCCCAACTGACTGTTGATTCGAATCGTGCCCCCGTGATCACGAATGATTCTCTGAGTACAGGCCAGCCCCAGTCCCTGACCTTTGGCCTTCGAAGAATAGAATGGTTCAAATACGCGAGGAAGGTCGGCAGCAGAAATCCCGCAGCCGGAGTCCGATACGACACATTCACAGGAAGGGGCGTCAGCCGTTCGATCAGTCACTCTTCGAACATTCAGCCGAATAACTCCGCCACGCTGATTCGCCATCGCCTGGCCTGCATTCAAAATCAGATTCATAAAGATCTGCTGAATCTGTGAACGATCACCGCGAATCAGAATGTTGGGTTCGTCTGCCAAAAGCTTGATTTCAGCACCGCCCGGCAACACAGAAGAAAGGAGTGGAATCAACTCCCGAATCTCCTGCACCACATCCATTTCAGCGACAGTGCGAAGCTCACGATTGGCAAACGACAAGAGTTGCCCGGTTAACAGCTTGGCTCGCTGTGTGCCTTCGAGCAGGATGGTTAACGACTCTTCTGCTTCATGATCTTCCGGCAACTGCGTCTTTGCCAGTTCTGCATAACCTACAATACTGGTCAGGATATTATTAAAGTCATGTGCCACACCGCCCGCGATCAAAGCCAGGTTTTGAAGCTGCTGACCATGACTGGTCATCTCTTGATTGCGACGGATATTCCAGTGAAGGTAAAAGATCAACGAGGGCAGACAAGCCAGATAAGCCAGGATTGGCAGGAGCCAGTGCTCAACCTGATTCAACACAGCCGCAAACGCCATCCCAACCAGAAATGTCACGTTCAGGATCGGATAGAGCCAAAAAGCATTTCGGCACAAATGCACGCTGGTCGAATTCGCACTTAATCCCCCTGCAATGAGGGCCGGGATCCAGACGGCGGGAGTCAGGTGAATCAGAGTCACGCAAACCGCGATATCAAACGGAGGCTGAGTTGGACCGAACCGCGTCAGCGGCAGAAAGAATTCCAGCAACGCTGCAATTGGCGCAACAACGAACATCAACAGAAGACCCAGCAGAACTCTGTTAGGCCCGACTTCCGGGAACCATAGCGCTATCAACCCCAGAAAAAAGACGCCGCCAGCGCGCAGTAGAATGGGAACGAATAGACTGGAAGAAGTCAAATTTGGGCCGGACTGTTTCATATTGGAAGAGTTCTTCGCAGGCTTCTCATCGTCAGCTAATTTGCGGCAATTGAAGCGAGATGTGAGCCACCTTCGTGCCACAGAAACACCGTGAACGCCAGCAGCCCACGAAATGTTGAAAGATCCCGAGCACGAACTCCAGCGGCTCCAAAGATTTTCCAGGATACGGTGTCCAGAGAAATGCGTCCAACAAGACCGTCCTGACATCTTCAGAACAAAAGTCGAGGCAGGAAAACGTCTTCGATGGGCAATCTGAAGTAGTGAACAATCAACCGAACGACCCGCCTCTTGCAGCATTCAGAATGCATTTTTCCTAGCAGAAATCGGCCCCGGAGATCCCAAAATTCGCCAGTTTCGCCAATCTCCCGCCAGCAAAGATGAACAGGCCCGACCGGATGAAGACTTAGGTGTTCACGATCAGACAGTTCCGGGCCGCTCTGAATTCACAATCCGAACAGAGCGGTGTATTATTTCGACAAGTTCCCGGACAACGAACAGCAAATGAATTCGCCACCGTTAAAGCGATGACCCATTTTATGGACTCGCTTTTTTGCGTGGGGGAATCTTACTGTCTCGCTGACGTTTCCTTTTTTTCTGCGGCATGACTGCCGTCCACCGGTAGGAGATTCCTGATGTCGACATCTTCAATTGAGCGAACAAATGCGATCGCTCCGGCTGTAGCCAAGTTTTTGGCGACACCCCTGCACAAGTCTTTTGTTGGTGGCCGCTGGGTTGAAGCCGCAGACGGTCAGGCTTTTGATGTTCTTGATCCTGGTTCAGGCGAGAAGATCGCGACAGTCACCAGTCTCAAGAAGGCTGATGTCGACAAAGCCGTAGACATCGCGGTTGATGCCTTCCATAACAGTGGCTGGGCGAAAATGCAGGTGGCGGAACGAGCTGCTTGTTTGCATCGAATTGCGGATGCCGTTGAAGCCCGAAAAGCTGAGTTCGCAACCGTTGAAGCTCTTGACTGCGGCAAAATCTACGACCAGGCACTGGGCGATGTGCAGAACTTCATCGATACGTTCCGTTACTTCGCGGATCTGTCGCAAGCAGTTAACTACCGCCAGGTCATTGCCGTCAAGAATCATGAAGCCTGGGTCAGCCGTCAGGCCTGGGGTGCGTGTGGTTTCATTATTCCCTGGAACTTCCCGTTCCTGTTGGCTGGCTGGGGGTTGGCTCCGGCATTAGCAGCAGGGAATACATGCGTGCTGAAACCAGCCGAAGATACTCCGCTGTCAGCACTGTACTTATGCCATGTGATTCAGGAACTGGAACTGCTTCCAAACGGCGTGCTTAACGTTGTCACTGGTTTGGGCGAAACTGCGGGAGCTGCGGTATCGCAGAATCCGAAATTCCGCCGCATGAGCTTTACTGGCTCTCCAGAAGTTGGCCGCATGGTTGCTGAGGCTGCCGGCCGAAATCTGATCCCGGTCAAGTGTGAGCTTGGCGGCAAGGGAGCTGCGGTCATTTTCAACGACGTAGATGTCCAGGAAACAGCAGAGAAGCTGGTTCAAGCCATCACATTCCACAGCGGACAGGTTTGCTGTGATGCCACTCGCTGGTTGATTCAACGCGACATCTATGATGATCTGGTCGATGAGTGTATCACACGGATGAAGTCGGTTCAGATCGGCTATCAGATGGATGGCTCATCACAAATGGGTCCTCTGGTGAACAGCAAGCAGCGATCCCGCGTGCTAAGCTATCTCCAGAAGGGTGTTGCTGACGGAGCAGATCTGATTTTGGAAGGTGGAGCAGCCGAAATCCCAGGCAAGAAGGGATTCTATGTGAAGCCGGCACTGCTTGCTGGCTCTCTAAACAATGTGGCGGCTCGCGAAGAGATCTTTGGACCCGTCGCCTTTATCGCTCCATTTGCCAGCGAAGAAGAAGGCATCCGGCTGGCTAACGATACTGATTACGGTCTCGGCAACAGCGTATGGTCGAAAGACCTGCAGCGCTGTGCTCGCGTTGCGGAAGCGTTTATCTCCGGCAACGGCTGGATCAATGCTCACAACGTTATTGTCCACGGAGTACCATACGGCGGGGTTGGCAAGAGCGGAATGGGCGGCGGCGTCGTCAGCCCGGACACTCTGAACGACTACCTGCGTCCGATCTCTGTGGTTCGACCGCTGAAATAGAGAGCGATAGTTCTCAACTGAAGTTGTTCGACGGCACTCCAGCAATGGAGTGCCGTTTTTTGTTGAGTTCATGATTGATTTGAAAAGTAACCCGACAGCGTTTTGAAAATGGTGTCTGGAACTTTGAAGGCGGACTGAAACACCACGAGTATGAGCTTCTGAAAAGTTGCAGTCCACGGATTCATGTTTCCTGCAACTCATTCAGCGCGCGATTACGACAACATCAATCTGTCATCTTCCCGGACTTCCTCGGCAGCCGGAGCCTCTACAACGGAACTTACACTCGACGGAGCCTGCGGCACATCTTCCAGTCGAACCAGAGCACCAACCAGAGTGCCCAAAGGCAACAGCTCCGTCCCGGGTATCGTGCAGTAAACCCCCGCAACCAACGCGCAGATGAGGCTGGCATTCGTCTCCAGTCGAAGGCTGCGTGCAAGCCAATATCCGGCTGCCGCTCCTATCGGAAACCCCAGCGCGAGTCCAACCGGACCAAACGTGACAAAATCAACCGCATCAATAATCAGCCCCGCGCCGACAGGCCCGAAAGCATAGTTGTAGCGAGAAAGCTTTCGCGATGGGGACTGATGTTTTTCCGGTTCCGACATAAGGAATTCTCCAGTGCGTTGTTGGACGAAACATCCTTCAACCAACACCGCGAAACGGTGGAGGCCGCCAATGGGATCATCAGAATATGCCAATTTGGCAACAGTTCGTGAAGAGGCCGCATGAAATCCTTAACTCAAGCCCTATGATTTGCCGGTGTAATTCAATTCATGAAATCTGCTGCGAAAACTTAACTTTGGCTCTTCATTAATGCCGTCAGGTTAAATCGCAGCCTGGAAAACAGAGCGCATCATGGTTCATATCGACAGAATTTATACTCGCAGCGGCGATGAAGGCCAAACCGGACTTGGGAGCGGAGAAAGAGTTCCCAAGGTACATGCTCGCATCATCGCAGGAGGCTCAGTTGACGAAACCAATAGCGCAATTGGACTTGCTCTGGCTCATGGCCCCGGAGAAGAAATCAGTACGGTGTTGACGGCTTTACAGCAATTTCTGTTCGACCTCGGTGCGGATCTCTGTGTGCCGAAACCTGAGAACGAACCGGATCCGCTGCCGAATCGGATAAGTCAGGACCATGTCAAAAAACTGGAGCGACTAATCGATCACTTTTCGGCTCACGTTGGACCACTCACGAGTTTCGTCCTGCCCGGAGGAAACCTGTCAGCCGCTGCACTGCATCTCGCCAGAAGTATTTGCCGTCGTGCGGAGATTGATGTTCTTCGGCTCCATGCAACAACACCGATTAATCCGTCACTGCTGATCAGCCTGAATCGACTTTCCGATCTACTTTTTGTGCTGGCACGAGCAACAAACAATAACGGACTCACGGACGTGTTGTGGAGACCGGGGCAAGGGCTGATGAATCTTCCCCACGATGATGCATGAATGCATCTCTGAGTATCATGGTGAATGGCAACCACCAAATGAGATCGTTAATCGGAATCAGATAGAGCACCTGATGTGGAACGTCGCCCTGAATCACTGACCACAGCATTCCCACTGGTCCGAGGATCTTCGCGATTAGCCCAATCAAAATAACAGACCAATGCTGTCTGGGGTTCGTAGCAGCAATTGCGTAGCCAACACCGAACAAGAAAATGACCAGACCTGTTCCTTGCCAAAGAAAGAGGTCTGTCGGCGCTTTGGTTAACCCATAGACGATTGATGACCGCTCGGGAAGTGCAAGAATAAACACTCCCCAAATCAGGCACTGCAGAGCCGCAACCAACAGTGCAACACGCTGCCATTGAGGCACGTTCTGAGTTGACGTCGTATTCGAAGAAGTGGTCACGACAACTCGTGCTTCAGACAGGAGGTGAGATCCGGCTGCGCAAACTGAAACCCAAGAGTTTGCAGCTTGTGTGGCTCGACTCGAATACTTGAAAGCAGCAGATCGTCCGCCATTTCTCCGAGTGCCAATTTTGCCGCAAACGCGGGCATTGGAAAAATGGTCGGCCGATGCAGCACTGCACCAACGGCTTTTGTGAAATCATAGTTAGTCATGGAATAGGGACTAACCGCGTTGACCGCACCGCTCACGGCTTCGTTTTCTGCACAAAAGCTGATAACTCGAACAAGATCGTTAAGACCGATCCAACTCCAGTATTGCTTTCCTGAACCAATGATCCCGCCAACGCCGAGCTTAAAAGGCAGCAACATTTTCGCCAGGGCTCCACCCTTTTTGCTCAACACCACGCCAATTCGCA
>CANHVD010000287.1 GCA_947463775.1 Planctomycetaceae bacterium
GGCGGAGGTGTTAAAGGTGGTCTGACTTATGGATCGACGGATGATTTCGGATTTCATCCCGTCGAAAACCCGATGCATATGCATGACTTACATGCCACGTTGTTGTATGCCCTCGGGCTTGATCATAAGCGGTTGACGTTCCGCCACGCGGGTCGCGACTTCCGACTCACGGACATCTTCGGCAATGTGGCAAAGGAACTGTTTGAACACAGAGCGTAGCTTCTACAGCACTGAAGGCTTTCAACAGAATGCCTTTTTGAGGCTCGACTGCGCAAGGCGAACGATAGCCGGCTGAAGCCTGCACTACGATCCTGATGGCCTCTAGATGAAGCGTCCACGTTATTCTGGCGTTTCGACTTCTACCAAAGGCTCCAGCGGACCTGGCTTGTTCGGAACTCGCGTGTAAACCGATTCGTCCCAGGTGTGCAGCCCAAGCACTGCTCGACTATTCTTACCAGCCACCAGACTGCGATAGATCAGCACTTGATGATCACCGATTCGAATTCGGTAACCAGCTGCTTCGTCTTCATGGACCACTCGGCGAGATTCCGTGACAGTCAGGCGAGCCCAGTCCGCGGGTGAATCGACACGACGTGGATGCCAGTCCAGAGCCAGGGGCAGCGTGACTCCACCACGGCCAATGCCAGACAGTTCCAACTGGCCATCGTGTTCACGATAGCTGCCCAGCGTATGCTGAATGCGGTCATCTTCCATCCAGACCGGGAATGTTCTCACCGAACGTGATCCGACCAGAATGTTGACTTCTCGAGTCACCGAGTCGATCGCGCAGACACTGCCGTCGGTCAGAGGCAGTGAAGTGACCAGTTGCACTTTACGATTCGGATCTTTGCAGGTCACGCTGTCAGTCAGAATGGCGAAGCGTTCATGAGGAGCCAGCAGGACCTGTCGAACACGTTTGATCGCGGCTGAATCTTCACCTTCAATTTCCACGAAGACGGTTTCAGGATCGAGGAACCAGCAACTGCATTTCCACGTCGTTGGTGCGGGGACCGCCACGTCATCGACACGTACGGACCAGTTCCAGAACCCGGAAAAGATGGGCACTCCTGCCGCAGCCAGCATGATCTGTGCATCGCTCGAATGCCACTCCAGCGTGGCGACGTCGGCGTCTGGCTCAAGGCTGGATCGCAGCACCGCAAGGCACGACTGGTCGGATTCCCATGAGGCCAACAGCTTCGGCTTCTCGGCTTGCGGTTTCTCCGCTGGCAGCTTTGCGCCTTTGGCTGGTTTTGACTCCGAATCAGTCTTCGCTGTTGCGTCGTCATCTTCGGCTTTTTTCTTCTTGAACTTCTTCGGACGAGGAACCTCTTCCGGCGGCAGTTCCTGGCATCCTTTCAGCAGTCGCTCGATTCGTTTTCGCCATTCTGTGCCGGAATTCAACAGCAGCAAATCCAGCACGTGATTCAGAGTCGGATCGGATGCTTCTGGTGTGTCTTCCCCGGAGCGATGTTCCGAAGCAGGAAGAACCAGCATGGCCGTTCTTTCAATCAAGGCATCCAGCCGCAACTGTGATTCTTCATTCCACAACGACTGTTCGAAAGCGTCCGCCCAGAAAACGGATCGGGCCAGCGGAGTTAGCCAATCGGGAAGACGCTTCAGCAGTGAGCCATGCACAATACCTTCGGAATCGGTGCAGTCTTTCAGCACTTTCTCAAGAGCTTCTGAGCCGGACTTCTGAAGTGGCTGAGCCGTCTGCAGAGGACTCAACAGTAGACCGCAGAGCCAGCGACTCTCCCCGGTCAGAATCATCTGGCGAATCGGATCACTTGTGGAGTTCTCTGATTCAGTCCCTTCGAAAAGTCCTCCCAGAGTTTCTCGCTGCATGCCTTCTGCAAGAACAGTCAATGTTTCCACGAAGCGTTCGGCAGAGATGCGATGCCCTTCGCGAAGCAGGATTTCCGCCAGCACAATGGTTTCCCACGGGCCCGGAACGCCATTCGACTCTATCAGCCAGTTAGCAAGAATCTCTTCGTAAGGCGATTCTTCACGAGCCTTCTTGTTCTTACGTCGTCCGCGGGCCGAAGAACTGTCCGCCATCTCATCAAGAGCCGCAGCGAGTTCACGTTCGCGACCAGCCAGCTCGATGGAGCTTTCCGACCACAAAGCTAACAGAGGTCTTTCACTCAGTTGCTTGCGAATACGCTTGAGGGGCCGAGATAGTTCTTGAAGGAATACCGCCTGAAACGCTTCCACATTATCAGCCGTGATCGCTTTTCGCAGATCGGCCGACATCTTGCGGCTGGTCGAGAAGGCTCGCAATGCTTTTCTGGACTTTGATGTACTTGTCACCATGATCGAAACCCATTCGGCAGAACTGCCGCTGAAATTGTCGATCCTCCGTGATGATTATTTATTCATTGCCGAAGCGAGAACGCCTCAGCGGCTGCGGGAGACTCCAGAATCTTCTCCGCCTGCCTTTATCGTTTAACGGCGAGTTGCAGGCGTCGGCGACTTCACCTTCACACGCCCCCACAGCTCAATTTTGAACAAGAACATAACCGAACTAATGATCTCAACCCACCACCGAAGAACAGTTCCTAACAGCTTCCGGCCAAGATCAATTGGAGACTCAACCGGTGTGCCTGCGTTTGCGAAGGCTCACTTGTCACACCCTACGGGAAAACGTCGCAATTTGTAGGGTGTGACAAGTTCGCTTCAGCGAACGCAGGCACACCATTTACGGAAATATTTCGAACCCAATCCTAAGTAGCGACACAACGACAATGTCGGCGATTGCTCCGCAAAGTACGTGCTTTCAAAAATTGAAAGCCAACACTTTCGACAACAACTCTCGCCCCACGACTAAATCGTTGTCGAAGAAAATCCTCCATCCACAACGATATTTTGACCGGTCACAAACGACGAAGCCTTATGCGACGCCAACCAGACCACAGCTCCGGCCAGTTCGTGGCTTTCGCCAAAACGAGCCATCGGAGTATGTCCAATAATCTGGCCGCCTCGTTCGGTATACGAACCATCCTCTTTGAACAGGAGTGCTCGATTCTGATCGGCCGGGAAAAACCCCGGACTGATCGCGTTGACTCGAACACCACGAGTCGCCCATTCGCGTGCCAGGAACTTGGTCAAATTGATCACCGCCGCCTTGGCCGCAGAATACGCAACGACGCGGGACAGCGGAATCATACCAGCCATGGAGGCGATGTTAATGATGCTGCCCTTTTTCTGAGCCAGCATGGTTTCGCCGAAAACCTGGCTTGGCAGCAAGGCACCGCCTACAAGGTTCAGATCGAAGACGCCATTCCAGCCATCGCGAGACAGTTTGCAGAAGTCGCTGCCCGGCGGCAAAGTTGCATCGGGGCGATTTCCACCAGCAGCGGCGATCAGAATGGTGACCGAGCCAAGTTTGCTGATGATTTCATCTCGGCAATCCGTCAGTGATTTTGCATCCAGAGCATCCGCGGAATGAAACGACGCGACTCCGCCAGCGGCTTCAATCTCTCGAACTCGGGCTTGTCCACGATCTGCATTTCGTCCCACTACAGCAACTTTGGCCCCGGCTGCTGCCAGCGATGAGGCCATGCCGCCACCGAGCACTCCTGTGCCGCCAAGTACGACAGCGGTTTCGCCCGTGAGATCAAAGAGAGTTGAAGTCATGAGGTGATATTTCGAACAAAGATTTCAGGTGTTGTCTGATAAACAAGTGCCGGAGTACGCCCCGCTGTTCAGAGGCAAGCCGCGGGCGTCGGTGTCACTCAATCGCAGTCGTTTACGGCTTGCCGTTAAACGAATAGTGTTCTGCAAAAGAATCCGCACCTCTGCCGCAGTTTAGCAGACTCAGCCGCCAGTTCGAGCCTTCTGGAGTGCCATAAGCTGAGCCTTCAACTGGTCATCCGAGGGCACAGTGCCTTCCTTCTGCCGATTTCTGAACTGCATCTCCAGATCGCTGATAAGAGGCTGAACCTTCGCTAATGGTCCCGGGGCCACCCGATCCGTAAACATGATGCCTTCGATGTGGTCGTATTCGTGCTGGACAACGCGAGCATCCAACTCTTCCAGATCCATCTCAAACTGCTGCCCGGACAGGTCAAACGCGTCAATGACAACGCGAGTTGCTCGCGTCACCGGGGCGTAGATTTCTGGAAGACTGAGACAACCTTCCTGATCCTCTTCGCTGCCGTTGCGACGACTGATCTGAGGATTGATGAACACCATCTCATCCTCTTTGCAGTCTTTGTCGCCCGAGGGATTGATCACAAACATGCGATAAGGCAGAGCCACCTGATTCGCGGCCAGACCGATTCCGCGAGCCGCGTACATCAGGTCAAACATCTGCTGAACCATATCCTCCAGCTCGGCGTCGATCTTCGTCAGTTCGCGCGACTTCCAGCGTAATGCAGGATGAGGGTAATGAACGATTTCCAGCTTGGCCATGACGATCGGCTTCAGAGGGCTTAAGGGGCTTGTTTTTCAGATGGACGCACAGTGCGTATCTTACAGGAAATGGAGGACGCTCCAATGTCGCCGGATTCGTGAGATACTGTCTTCCGGCCGAAAAACGCGGACCATATCAGCAGAATGGCGAAACGCGACGGTTCGAGTCACCAGTTTCCTGGCAATTGTCCTGCATATTTTAGCTGCCGGTCCTATTTCAACGCCCAGCCCCGGTTTCCCGCATCATCCGCATGATGATCTCGTCGAATCGATACGTCGACGGCGTCTGAGTGCAGCCCAGATTGTAAGTGTGGCAATAGTCGCGAACCGCCGACTGATGCTCGGCAAACAGTTTCTTGTAAGTCCGCAGACTGCTTTCCGTAACTGTGACCTTCCGCACGGACTCGGTTTCGACATCGACAAGTTCTGCATCACCCAGTAACGCCGGATCAGCCTCGGCCGGATCATGCAACTGCAACACGTGAGCATCGAAGCGGCGATAACGAAATTGATCTAATCCTCGCTGAAAACCGTTTTCGTCGAACAGGTCACTGACCACAATGGCCAGGCCCGTTCTGGCTCCTCGATGAATCAAGCCCTGAACGGCCTTGTCCAGATTCGTCCCCTGACCGGTTGTTGGCAAATCTTTCAGAAACTTCATGATCGGCAGGATGCGAGCTTTCCCGCGAGTGACCGGAAGTTCTGCGATGATGCCATCCGCGTAAGCCACGATCGCGATTCGATCCAGATCCGCCAACGCGATATAAGCTAAAGCTGCCACCAGGTGTCGCGCCAAATCGAATTTGGAGGGATCGCCAAACGCCATGCTGCGAGAACAATCCAGCATCAGATAAACATGCAGATCCTGCTCCTCCTGAAACCGTTTCAGCAGCAGGTCGCCGTGCCGAGCGTAAATGTTCCAGTCAAGATATCGCAGGTCGTCGCCGTTGTTGTATTCACGGTGATCTGAAAACTCTATCCCCGACCCCATCTGCGTCGTACGTCGCTGCGCAAGCAACTGACCGCGAAAGACCCGCTTCGAAATAATCGAAAGGTATTCCAGGCGAGTCAGAAAGTCGGGAGGAAACAACATTTAACGAGATCCGCAGGACACTCGAAGAATTCAAACGTTGGTCAGAGCGTCTTCTTTGACGTCGGCCATGAGCTTTCTGATCACATCGTCAGTGCTGATGCCTTCCGCTTGACCTTCGAAGTTCAGAATCATGCGATGCCGCAGAACCGGAAGTGCCATGGTTCGCAGATCCTCGCGAGCAACATGGTATCGATTGTCCAGGATTGCTCGGATCTTGGCTCCCAGGATCAAAGCCTGCAGGCCGCGAGGACTGGCTCCGTAGCGAACGTATTTCTTCGCGGCCGCAGAGGCCAGTTCATGATCGGGATGAGTCGCCACAACCAGGGCAATCCCATAGCGTCGCACGTCAGCGGCAATCGGAATCAACCGAGACAGTTGAGACATCTGCAGAATTCGTTCGCCGGTGAGCACGGCGTTAGCATGGGGCTTGAAGTTCTCTGTGGTGCGATCGAGAATTGTCTCCAGATCAGAAACCTTCGGATACTTCACCAGCAGCTTCACAAAGAACCGGTCCAACTGCGCTTCGGGCAGAGGATACGTGCCTTCCATTTCCAGCGGATTCTGAGTCGCCATGACGAAGAACGGTTCTGACAGGCGATGCGTTACTCCGGCGACCGTCACGGAATGTTCCTGCATCGCTTCCAGCAGAGCGGACTGCGTCTTCGGAGTCGCGCGGTTGATTTCGTCTGCCAGCAGCACGTTGGCAAACATCGGGCCCTTTTGAAACTCAAAGACCTTGCGGCCGTCAGCGGTTTCGGCAATGACCTGAGTTCCCACAAGGTCGGCAGGCATCAGGTCGGGCGTGAACTGGATGCGGTGGAAATCCAGATGCAGAGCATCCGCCAGAGTTCTGACGGTCAGTGTTTTGCCAAGGCCAGGCACACCTTCCAGCAGCACATGGCCACCGGCGATCAACGAGATCAGCGTATCGTCCAGGATCTCGGTCTGCCCAACGATGACGCGGGAAATCTCCGACCGCAGCTTATGGAAGTCTTTGCGAAAGTCATCCAGTTGCTGTTTCAACTGGTCATCAGTGCTCATATCAAAACCTGTCAGTGGATGAGTCTCAGAAGCGGGCCGGCTTTGGTGAGAGAGTCTTATCGCGGCTTCGCCGAGAATCAAAACTATAACTGAAATGGCTGAAAAAACGGCCCATCAACGTGAAGTAGACCGAAAAAAGGCGACCGAGAGAATCAAGATGGGTGGTTTTCTTTTGTTTCCCACAGTGCGTATCCAGCGTCCACCGAACAGCTTGAAAAACTGGTGTTTTTGAAAAAGCAATTTTTCGCGTAACGCCCGCCGCATCTTGTATCTGTAGAGAATCGTGGTTCGCTTTTCCTGCCAGAAAAATCTGGATCGTATGGAAATGCCAAATGACGGCGGCCCAACCGCAATTGGGTTGCCACGAATTTCGACAGGCCTGCGAACGCAATGTGCTTCCGTAGGCAAAGACCGGGGTTGTAAGCGATTTTTCATGCCAGACCGGAGAAGTGCATTATGCCAATCAGCGAGTTCCTTCAGCAGTGCCTCAGCAGCGGAGCGAAGAGCAGATTTCTCGGTGGATTGAGATCCCACGAGACTTCGAGAAATCGACGCAATCGGTCTGCTGGAGGAATGAATCAGACTGAAGTCTGTGAAACTCGCACATTGCTGGCTGCGGCCATGACGCCTTCGACCACGGCGCCTCAGGACC
>CANHVD010000288.1 GCA_947463775.1 Planctomycetaceae bacterium
CTCCTGACGGAAGCATTCAAGATATTTTTCAACGGCAAATTTGCTGCAGGCATATGGGCTGACAGGAACCGGCGTGGTCGAAACCGATGCCCGAATCCCGTCGGGAACTTCTCCGTAGATGGCTCCACCAGTGCTGGCGAACACGATCTGGCGAACCTTGCTCGCCACGCACGCCTGCATAATGTTCAAAGACCCCATGATGTTGATCGAAGCATCCTTCTGGGGTTCTCGCACACTCACCACCACGCTGGCTTGAGCTGCCTGGTGACTGACCGCGTCCGGCTTAAACGCCTCAAAGGCTTTGGCGACAGCCGCTGCGTCCTGAATGTCTACCTGAAAGAACTCAGCTCCGGCAGGGACATTTTCGACGCGGCCGCTGCTGAGATCATCGATTACGGCCACCTTCCATCCAGCGGCCAGCGAACGCTCTGCGATATGACTTCCAATGAATCCTGCTCCGCCCGTAATCAACAATCGCATTTTGAAAGCCTTTTGACCTGAAGTAGTGGTATGGTCAGAACAGATTTTAGTTTCCGCCCAAAACTGTGCTTTTCAGACAGTCTTGGTCACACCGAGAGGCCGGCTCTAAAAATGCCGTTCGGGGACGAAAAACGTTGCCGGAGTCTCGGAAGTCCGCGGAATGCTCGGAATTGCAGCATTTCGGCAGTGAATTGACGATACTGTTTAGAGAGATTGTGTCGGTTATTCCGACCACTACAGTTTACAGACGCAGGGCAGACAAGTGCAAAAGGCGAGATTTTGGTGGCGGAAAGCCTTCCATTTTTCCATCTACCGCGAAGAATAGTGATTCGCATTTTGTCTTGCAGAAATTGAAGGACCATTCTGATGTCACTCCAGATCCTTTCCGAGCGCCCGGTTTCCGAAGAAGATCCATTGGATCTGATGGATGAAATTGAAGCATTAAAGAAAGAGAAAGATGCGTCAATTCTGGCTCACTTTTACGTCGACGGCGAAATTCAGGACATCGCGGACTTTACCGGCGACAGCCTGAAACTGGCTCGCGATGCGACCAAAGTGACGACATCCACAATCGTGTTTGCGGGTGTCCATTTCATGGGGGAATCCGCCAAGATCATGAATCCGGAAAAGCGAGTTTTGATTCCGGACATGCTTGCTGGCTGCTCACTTGCTGACAGCTGTCCGCCCGATCAACTGGCTGCATTTCAGGAACAGCTACGGGCACAAGGTCGTGATTTTCAGACCGTTGCCTACATCAACACGTCGGCGGCCGTGAAGAGTCTTGTGGACTGGATCGTGACCAGCGGGAATGCTCGCGAAATCATTGACCGTGTTCCCGCGGACAAAGAAATTCTCTTCGTTCCCGACCAACACCTTGGCCGCTACCTGATCGAAGTTACGGGACGCAAAATGATCCTGTGGCCCGGCTCCTGCATGGTGCATGAAGTCTTCAGTATTCAGGATCTGATCCGCATCAAGAAGCGGACTCCGGGATGCGTCATCATGGCGCATCCGGAGTGTCCTCAGAATATTCTCGAACTGACGGATGTCGTTGGCGGGACGGAAAAGATGCGACAGCACGTCATGTCGGTTGAAAAGCCCACGACGTTTCTTGTCGCAACGGAAGCCGCCATGATTCATCCGCTGCAGAAGGCCGCGCCGCAACACACCTATATTCCAGTGCCTGGCATTACGGCATCAACGGGTGAAACATGTGCCTGCAACCGCTGCCCGCACATGTCTCGTAACACATTGCAGAAAGTACGTGACTGCCTGAAGAATGGCGGCCCCGAGATTGAATGGAAGGACTACTTCCAGCAAGCTCGCGCCGTGCTTGATAAGAGCCTTCTGAAGTAGAGCCGCGTAAGGAACAGCCCCGGATTAACTTCCGGATGTTTCATGCCCTGAAATCCCGATCTAAAACGTCAGTGATGGATCTCACAAAGCATCCAGATCCCTCGCTGACGCTTCGGGTTGCGATAGACGGTACTTATTGCGGTACAGCCCCTTAGCGGGGCGTCCCCTGTTCGCGAACTCGGGCAAGCAACTCGGCCATCGTCCTGAGCTGCTCCGGGTGCTGATCTGCCACGTTGTGTTCTTCGGAAAGATCCTGCTCCAGATGAAATAAACGGGGCTCCGGAGCGTTGCCGGTTTCAATGTTCACCTGCTTGTTAACAGCTGGCCCTTTTCCGGCTTCGATGTACTTCCAGGGCCCCATTCGCAACGACAAAACTCCGGCCTGCTCGACAAGATGACTTCTTCCGTTGCGATCCGTGCCAAGCAACGCGGGCAGCATATTCAAACTGTCCGGCCCCGCACCGTCGGACAGCCTGAGGCCGACCAGTTCCGCGAACGTGGCCAGAAAATCAATCTGGCACATGAGTGCACCGGACGTTGTGCCCGGAGCAATCCTCTCTGGCCAGCGCACCAGAAATGGAACTCGTGTCCCGCCTTCGAACGCACTGTACTTGCCGCCGCGAAGAACTCCGGCTGGCGAATGATCTCCGATCTTCTGCACGGCTTCATCCTTGTAGCCATCGTTAAGCACCGGACCATTGTCGCTGGTTAAGATAACAATGGTATTCTGAGTCAGTCGATGCTGGTCGAGTGTTTCCAGAATCTCACCGACAGACCAGTCCAGCTCCGCAATCACGTCTCCTCGTGGCCCCATGGATGTTGCTCCGGCAAATCGTGGATGCGGAACTCGCGGCACGTGAATATCGTGCGGATTGAAATACAGGAAGAATGGTTGACCGGAATGGCTGGCCATATGGCGATCGATAAATGACTTTGCCCGAGTCGTAATCACGTCGGCCATGTCCTCATCCACCCATCGAGCCGCCGTGCCTCCGGACATAAAGCCAATACGACTGATGCCGTTGATGATTGTCGCGTTGTGACCGTGATCCCATTCGACTTTCAGGAGTTCGGGATTGTCCAACCCGGTTGGTTCATTGCCAATGCGGTTCCGAAAACTGACGGTTATCGGATCCTTCGGATCAAGCCCCACGACATCACGATTCTCGACGTAAACACAAGGCACGCGGTCCCCTGTTGCCGGGATGATAAAGCTTTCATCAAAGCCAATGTCCAGTGGACACGGAGAAATGGGCTTGTTCCAGTCGATGGGTTTGTCGCCCAGACCCAGATGCCATTTCCCGATCACGGCCGAGCGAAACCCGACCTTCTGTAGTATCGTTGGCACCGTCACGCGTCCAGGTTTGATGATGGCATTCGCATCACCAGGAGCAATCCCCGTCCCATCCAGACGCCAGGCATATTCACCGGTCAGCAGAGCATATCGCGAAGGCGTGCAAGTTGCGGCTGAACTATGGCCATCGGTGAAACGACAGCCCTCGGTGGCGATGCGATCGATGTTCGGAGTCCGAACGCTGGTAGCCCCATAGCAGCCAACGTCACCATACCCCAGATCATCAACATAGATCACGACAATATTTGGATGCTGCGCACCAAAAACAGCCCTGGATCCTGAGAAAACAATTCCAATCACCAACAGGATCATGCGCATGAAATGCTCCGAGGCAAAGAGTTTCCCCTGGCAAATCAGCGTAAAGAATGTTCACGCGACATGACCAGTCCAAGGTTGTGGGCAACCTTTTGGCAGGGTTTTAGCGACGAGCACTCCTGGATCAAGCCCCGGCCACCACAGACGGCGCCCAGAATCCTGAAATTCAGTGTCGCGTTGAAAGCTGATGATTCGCTGGCAATGCCGCATTCAGACGGCACTGCTGCCTAAACTTCAGTGTCGAAGGCCGGCGTAAAGCGAGCAGCAGAAAGCACGGCCATCAAATCAACGGGCCAGCTATCGACCTTCGCGAAGTCGGTCACCGAGAAAATTGTCCAGCTCGGGGATCGCGTAGATCTTTTCGACCGTCTTTGCGAGGTCGTAGCTGACTCGGTGAAACTCGATCGTATCGCCGTCCAATGTCACGTATGAAGAGCGAGGATCGTTGTTTCGAGGCTGGCCCACGGAACCGACATTCACCATCAGCTTTTGCTTGCCGAGCTTGTACTTGAAACCAATCTCTTCAGGTGCAAAGAACTCTAGGGTGTCAGTGAACACACCAGGAATATGAGTATGCCCCTGGAAGCAGTACTGCTCGACGAGGGCAAAGATCTTTTCCATCTTCACCTGATTGTAGATGTCGTCTGGAAAGACATACTCGTTCAAAGGATTGCGGGCCGAGCCATGCACGTACATCGTGTTGGTTGCTTCGTCCCGATGACGGCGGCTGAGTTCACCAAGGAAGTCCCAGCGTTTCTCTGCCTTGGGGCCGATGCCTTTTTCGAGGACAGACCGAGTCCAGAAGATCGCCCGTTCGGCTCCTGCGTTAAACCCTTCCGGATCAAAGAGAGCCGCCTGATCGTGATTGCCCAGAAGGCACATATCCAGATCCATCACCAGATCAATGCATTCGGCGGGATTGGGACCGTAGCCGACGATGTCGCCAAGACAATAGATCTCGGTAATGCCCTTTTTGCGGATATCCGCCAACACGGCCTGAAGCGCTTCCAGATTACCGTGTATATCACTGATCAACGCTCTCAAGGGTCACATCCCGGGTATTCTGAACGACCAGTCAAACCCAGAGAGCGGCAACTTCGAACGAAAGCTGCAGCAGCCTGCAAGGCGGTTTGACCACGCATTCTTGGTTTTCCGAACCGTCTGGTACGAACGGAGTTTAGAAATCACTGTTCGGCTGAACAAGACAGGAGTCTATCCACAAAAGAAAGTCCCCACGGTTTTCCTCGAAATCCACTCAGCAGTCTCTGGAGCAGTTTTAGCCAACTCCGCCAGTTTTTCCGCAACGAAATCTGCCGGGGCGTCAATTTGCCCCCGGACGCAGCAAGACCAACGTGTCAGGCGAGTCATCCCGATTGGGCAACTCAATGCGGTTGTGAGTGGGAGTTGAAGAGCAGCAACACTGACTCAACGGCCTGTTGATTTAAGGACCGTACAGTTTGCGGTGCTGACATCAGCCACCATTCGATTGGAAATTCTGATCAACAGTTCGGCGCAACCAACTGATGAAAGGCGACGCCAGAGAAGATGCGTCTTCGCAAAAGCGAGCAGCTACGCCGCAACTGTTATACGACGCAGCTGCCAGATGCCGTAAATGCAAAAAGGGTGTCCGAACTTGCGTTCGAACACCCTCTGCGTTTGTACAGTTCAATCCTGAATCAGGAAGGAAGTCTGCTGTCTAAAAGCCCAAAGGGCAAGTGCCTAGTAACGATCGCGACCACCGCCGCCGCCGCCACTTCGGCCGCCGCCGCCACCACCGTAGCCGCCGCCGCCGCTTCGGCCGCCGCCGCCGCCACCACCGTAGCCGCCGCGACCACCACCGCCACCGCCACCACCGCTGCCGCCTTCACGAGGACGAGCCTCGTTGACGACAATCTGGCGGCCGTCAAGGTCTGAACCGTTCAGTGCACGGATGGCTTCGTCGCCACCGCTTTCCATTTCAACAAAGCCGAATCCCTTGGATCGGCCAGTCTCACGGTCACTGACGACCTTGGCTGAGGTCACGACGCCGTACTGTGCGAAAGCCCGCTCGAGGCCTTCAGACGTTGTGCCCCATGCGAGGCTACCTACAAAAATGTTCTTACTCATCACAAAAACCCTTGAGCTTTACAGCTTCCAAAACACCTGATCGCTGCCACAACGGCAGCCGTTAGAACACATAGCCAACAAAGCCAAGTACGACTTTGTACAAAAGGCGTGCTGCAGGAGAACTCAAGGGCGGACGGAACTAATTAGCACACGACTGTCTTCGAGAACACAAATGCTCACACCATCCATCCTTTCGGGACTAGTTTTCCAAGTCGCATCGAAAGTCAGGAAGCGTGACATTACCCTCCACGAACAAGAATAGCAACACCGATTCACTCCACATTTCCCACCGATTTCCAGTTTGGCTGTTTGGCCCCTGGATTGCAGCAGGATCCGCCTGACCTGTTCAGGACCATCGGAGTCTTCCGAAGAATCCCTCCTTGTGGCTGTCCACCCGAACCAAGGGGCGGCCGGTGTGCTGGCCTGATCTTTCGATATTTCAGCCTTGCCGCTGTCATGAAATTGATTCAAACGCGTTCCCTGTGAAGAATGAACGAATGATCGAATCAAGGACTCTTCCCGTATTATTGTTCGCGTTTGCCGCTGAAGACTCCACCATTCAGGTTGAGGAGGAGGCTCGTGCGATTCAGTCAGCCCTTGCCGATGTGAGTCAGCAGCCGAAGCTTTGTTGCATCGAGATTCCTCCGTTCCTGAAACTTCTCGATCTGGTTGATGCCTTCCAAAAGAATCGCGATCGAGTGGCCATCTTCCACTACGCGGGTCACGCTGACGGCGCGTCGCTGATGCTGCGGACCGCGCAGGGGCTTGCAGTGAATCATGTCCGCGGAGCCAATGCGGCTGGCATGGCAAAGACTGTGCAGGGACAGTCAGGGCTGAAGCTTGTCTTTCTGAATGGTTGCTCCACAGAGAATCAGGTCAGCCACTGGATCGCGGCCGGAGTTCAATGCGTGATCGCCACCACGCAAAGAGTCAACGGCGAGGTCGCCCGCAATTTCGCTTCGCGTTTTTATAAAGGACTCGCCACAGGCGCATCAATCAAAGTGGCGTACGATGAAGCCGTCGGTGAGGCCACAGCCGCGTGTGGTGGCAAATCTCGACTTGTCTATGCCGATGATGAAGGCGACCCATCACTGGAAGCAGAAAGTGGTCGCTGGCCATGGTTCCTTCAGACAGCTCCCGGCGCGGAAGCTGTTCTGGACTGGAATCTTCCAGATGCCGCCGGTGACCCATTGGCCCTATTGCCGCTGCCGATCAATGGACCTCTTCCGGAGGCTCCTTATCCTGGCCTCCGCCGATTCACCGCTGCTGATGCCCCCGTGTTCTTTGGGCGAGGTCACTCGATCCGCCGGCTTTACGAACGGGTGACTTCGCCACCTTCAGCTCCGGTGATTCTGCTGCATGGCCAAAGTGGTGTTGGAAAGTCATCCATACTCGAAGCAGGACTAACGCCGCGACTGCAGATGTCTTACAACGGTTCGATTCCTTACGACGTTGTGACGATCAGAATTGATCCGGTTCGCGGACTGCTGGATTCACTGCGGCTGGCTTATATTGAAGATGCCTGCCGTGAAGACGGAACCCTCTGCTCCGGTCGAGAAGCATGGTGCCAGAAAGAAGCA
>CANHVD010000289.1 GCA_947463775.1 Planctomycetaceae bacterium
CAATCCGATCGTCAACTTTCTGAACGATGGATATTGAGTCTGAAAAGATACCGGCTAAACCGGGGCGAGTGGTCTCTTCGTCGGACAGTGCCGACTGATCAACACCACAGAGCAGTATCAGCACCAGCGCGACGTGAGTTGCAGGCGGAATTGATCGACTTCGCATGGTTTCAGGCTCCGGTATGCACAGAATCGGTGAGGCCGAACTCTAGCACAGACAGCGGCAGTCCTGAATCGGGGACCAGAGCCGAATCCCCTGTGGAAATCAGATGTACGGACGAACCACTGAACGGTTTGTCTTCTGGCAGCACCGGCGGCAGCCGTCCAGTGCCCCAATGATTTCACGGGCTCAAGCCCGGCAGTTCGCGCCGCTCCGCTGGTTTTTCAATGGCTTCAATAAGTAATGATGCTGAATGGGCGACTGAATCAGCAGGCTGCCAGCCCAACGGCTCATTGGCCGCAGCCGATGCCTTAAGGCCGTATTCTATCAGGCGGCCTGAGCTTTCGCCTCGGATGCACAGTCCATCACGTTGTCTGTGTTGCGAAGATCATCAGCAAAGCACAGCGATTTTCTGGCAACGCATTCCTTGCCGAGATTACTGAGCTGATACTGGAGACCCACACTACGGCCCGTAAATTCGAACTTGATGAGTCCCTGAGCAATCAAAAAGCCATGAATCGAAGTCAATGATGAGGACTCAAGTCCTGGCACTTCGAGAATTCTGTCCAGCCAGCCAGCGTAGTCTGTGTTTGTCGCTTTGGCAGCCACGTCTCGCACAGCATAACACTCAAGAACTGTAAGACAGTTCTGATCAAAGGTGTCTGGCGGTGTCTGCGTTGTGCTCATGCAAACTGTATCGACAGGATTCGTCATTGCTTTCAGCAGACGAAGTCTCCGTGGCATGATCGTTACGTTCGTCAAGTACTCTTTGATCGGAAAACGGCATTTTTCGATCGCACCCGCGACGGACCTTCTCGGCATCTGCGGAACCTGCAGGCGACATTTCCTGATCGCTGTGAAAATCTCCCGAGAAACGTTTCGAGTGACTGCAAATTATTCAAGCAGGAGTTCGTGGAGTTCAATGCCTCCCGCTTTCTGATCCACCTCAAAAAACTGAACGCGATCCGTCGCATCAGTGAAGGCGTTCGGAGGAACAATTACGGACCATTCACCATAGCTCGTTGGAGCAACGGATGTTCTTGTTGTCGCCTGAATTCTGCCGTTGACTGTGACAGCAAGAATTGCCGGTTTGTCAGCCGACGTCGCACCGCTCACCTGGCCATGATAATAGCATGGAACCAGATTCTGCTCGCCAGCCTCAGCAGGCAAACACCCTTCGCTTAAAGTGAGCGTGAGTTTTGATTGCGCCGAACTCAGAAGTGGTGAAGCCTCTCGACCAGACAACTCGGGAAGAAACTGCAGGTCGGTAAATGCTCCCTCAACACCTTTGCCAAAAACTTTATGAAGTCGATCAACGTATTCAAATCGACCGGGGAACGCGGCTTCAAGGATGATTGCAGGGGAGGCAACGACCATCTTTCGTGGTCGCTCCGGAACTTCAGTCATCAACGATTCACCATCCCAATTTGAGTCCTTCGGCATTCCCAGAACGTCTGCAATCGTTGGCAGAATATCGATGGTCTCAACGTTTCGATCGGAGATCATCGATTCTGTCTGTTGCGGATACTTGATAAACAACGGAACAGGAATCAGGTCAGAAAGAGTTTCCCCCTGCGGATCTCGTCGGCTGCATCCAGCCCGAAATGCGAAACCATGATCAGCCGTGACAACAATCATGGACTCGTCGAAAAGTCCTGTTTCTTCCAACCGATCAAGTATTCTGCCCAGACAAAGATCGGCAAACCGGACCTGAAGCAAGTACCTCTGCCATCCTTGATTGACCAGCCACTCATCATCGCCCCAGGAGCCTGAATCCTCTCCGGGTATCGCATCCGGGCCAATATTCATGCGTCTGTATTGCTTTCCGGAATCAAGCCGTGTCCATGGGTCATGTGGTGCAGAGATATGCAGGAATCGTAACGCGGGTTGTGCAGATGGCCTCAGACATTTAATGAAATGATCCACTTGCAGATCCTGATCCGCATCCCAGAGGTAGACAATTTTCCCGTCCAGAACTTTCGGGTCGGCTGGAGCTGGCGGCAGAAGGCGAAACCATTCTCGGGGTACATCAAGAGCAAGTGAATCCATCAACTGGGGCAGGCACATCCTTTGGTAGACACGAAGAACAGTATCCAATAAATCAAGAGTCTGACGGGGAATACTCGCCTGCCGGTCAATCCGCTGAAGATGCTCCGGAGCAAGTTGAGTATACGGTTCAAAGATCGACTGCTGAAATTGTCGCGAGTTATCGAGGAGCCTGAACAGATTCAGCGGGTACTCACTTTCCACAGGATGTTGAAGTCCGGTCGGAAGGCTGCCGGAGAGTATCGCGGGTAGCGCATGATCCGTTCGTGTATGTACCGTTGAAGCATTGCGATAAAAGTTGCAGCGATCACTCAGTCTTGCAAACGACGGATATCGCGTTCGATCAACTTCGTGATTCTCATCCAGCAATGCCATCCCACTGAGCCCGTCGAAAACAACGAAGATGACAGAAGCCGGAGAGCGTGCGATGACCGGCTGAAAGTATTCGCGAGCCGGCACCATGAGCACTTGTTCCTGAACGGCGGGGTTCAGAAAAAACACTGCAGGAAACAGAAGGACGCCAACAGCACTTGTAGAGAGCAGTTGTCGAAAGATCTCTGCCCGAAAGTAAAGTCTTGCCAGCCAGCCAGCGGTGAAAATCGCGGGCAGAAAAAAAACATCCTCCGACAGACTATACAGAGCTCTCCAAAGAGTGGCTGATGCCCAACGCGCGGCATACAACAGCGCGAGCAACATGAGCACGACCATCAGGATAGTACGAATCGCATCTGCGAATTTCGGATAGCCCAGACGATGCAGCACAACACGTAGACTCAGAAACGAAGCGGGAATCCCCAGTGTGAGTAGTACAACAGCCAGCAGGACAGCCGCCGGTGAGTAATCGTAGTACCGCAGAAAAGCCACATTATTGACAAGGCTGTCCAGGATCGGCTGCACGACCGCAAACGAATTCAACGCGGACAGATGCAGAAATTCCTGAACCATGGTGGGGCGGTAACTCTGTGCCCGACGGTCGAATGTTGAATCCATTGATTCCATACACAGTATCCGAAATGCTTATGGTTTCAGCGGCCTCAACTGGAACAGAGTACGAGTGCCCGACGGTAATCCAAATTGCTCCTGCACAACAAAGTGGCTCTCAACAAGCCTGAGAAACTCTTCCTTGCTGTAGTCAGTAAAGACATCAGTACGGTTTCGCAGTAACAGCTGAACCTGTTCATCGTTCCGATCGATAAACTCGATGACGACTGTCGCCTGAAGCGAAGCCAGCCAACGGATAACGTCACTCAGCAGCAGATTGCGTCCAATCACCAGATGATGAATCAATGCGAGACACAGCACAAGATCCGGTCGAGAACGTTGCTCCAGTGGTGACCGCTCCAGGCCTCTCCACCCCAGACCCGGAGAAGGATCGCTCAGGTCTGTCACGAGCGGCACGATGATGCGATTCTTCTCTTCACGCAAAGCTTGATAAAGTCGATCAATCGTTAAATGGTCAGCATCCATCGCCACAACGACTTCAGAACGCTTCGCTGCAATCCGCGAATAACGTCCCTGATTGCAACCAAGATCCCAAACGGTCTTCCAATGGCCCGACGCGCAGACCTTTTCAACGAATTGCTCTTTGTCGTGCCCGTCCCGACTGACTGGCCCTGTGACGTTGTCATAGTCAGACCAGACCGACTTTGCTTCTTTCCATTGCAGGCGGCCCACCAGGCGTGTTAGTCCTGCAACGTTGTTCTGTATCATCTGCTTATTGAAGCCGTGGGCCTGCAATGATGATGATGTCGAAACCTGCGTTTCGGCGACTGCCTGCAGGCGAGCATGTAGCCAAACGTGAGTCATGGCGCCAGAACGAAACAGGTCAAACCACGACAAGACTCGCGCAAACTGTTCGGGCAGAATTCCTTCCAGACTGCCTCGCAACCACGGCTGAAAATGAACGCCCTTCCAGGCCTGCAACATCAGCGGATAAAGAAACATCTGACAGAACTGACGATAGCCTTCCCAGGGCGTCCCGGGATTCATTCGGACGATTGACGGTGTGTCGATCAGGATCGGCTGAGTTCCCTGAAACTGAAAGTTGTACGCTGAAGCATCTTTCAGAATACAATCTTCCTTCAGGCTCCGTTCCATTAACTCAAGCTGCAGCAGCGCGGCATCGCGCAGCATCGAAAAACACCATTCATAGGGCCACGTGATTAACGGCACACGTTCATGCTGGAGTGTGGCAACGTAGCCAGTGTTCGGCACCAGGCTTTTTTCTGTCGACGCCAGACTCGTTTGAATAATCTTCTGCGCATTCATGGCCTCCTGAAAAAATGGCCGGGATGAAACCCAGGTCCATTCCTGAAGCGCCGAGGCATCAATCGCCCGACAGATCAAGCCATCGCTATAAAACACCCGCGCAGACCGGTCTCGAAAAGACCCGTGGGCAAACTCTTGTGTTGGCACCATGGCTGTCAGGCATCGGCGCCCGAAGTATTTGGCTTAAGGGGTTCTCGCGAAACCCGCATCGTTCGCCAGAAATGCCTCACGAGAACCACAATTCCCGCACCGCCACCAACGATCGCCTGGAGCAACATGCTGCCAGTACCAGGGTCAAGATATGCAAATGTCAATATTGTCGTCATTATAAATCCCCTGCAGGCTTCAGGTGTTTAATTGGGTCTTCTTCATGTACTCAACTGCAGGCTTCAGGACGCAAACACTGTTCCATCGATTGAGTGTCGCCCAATCTTTCAGATTCTCGTGACTCTGGAATTCCTGTGATTACAATCCCGTTGTCATTTCAATCCCCAAGCCGGAGAAAACAGCCCTGAGCCACTCAACTGAACGTGCGATCAGACCTGAAGACACCTTTATTCAGGCAGAATGTGCAGAGAACGAGCATTGCGACCATCACCATGATGATGAGGCGAGAGAAGAATGCGAATCCGGTTCCTGTGAATCCACAGCAGGCTCTGCCATTCCTGAACTCAGCGCTGCACTGCCGCGGCAGACAAAGATCCGTGCCTGGGAAGGTTCGCTCGAAGCCGGCTCACGGCCAAATCGTGAAGACTTACCGGCCCCTCCCGAACGCGTTCACCGACGCTGGGATCGCCTGATTCGTCTCGTCGGCAATGACGGCATTCGCGGACTGCTGAATTCTCACGTCACTATCTTCGGACTGGGCGGTGTTGGCAGTTATGCTGCCGAGGCACTGGCGCGTTCCGCCGTTGGAAGAATGACGCTCGTAGATTTTGATGATGTCTGCCTCACGAACGTCAACCGCCAACTTCAGGCTTTCCCTGCGACGGTTGGCCAGTCGAAAGCTCAGCTGCTTGCGGAGCGAGTACGAGCCATTCATCCGGAAGCGTGGGTCGACCCGATTCAGGCGTTTTACGATGCGTCAACTTCTGATGCTCTGCTGACACCTCGCCCTGATTTTGTCATTGACGCCATCGACAACGTCACGTCGAAAGTGTTGCTTCTGGAAACCTGTCTCAAGCAGGGCATTCCTGTCATCAGCATTACCGGGGCCGGTGCGCGAATGGATCCCACGCAGATTCGCATCGACGATCTCAGCCGCACCAAAGTCGATCCTTTGGCACGAGTACTCAGAAAGGAACTGGCTCGACGAGGATTCGCGGCCGAAGGCGATGTGGGGCTTCCCGTTGTTTTCTCTGAGGAAGAAGTTCGAGCTCCCGAGGTTCCTGAATGGGATGTCGAAAAAGGCTTCCAATGCATTTGTCCTCACCGAGCCGATTCGCCCCATGCCTGCGAAAAGCGCCGAGTGATCTATGGAACAGCAACCTTTATGACCGCTGCCTTCGCGATGGCTGCCGTTTCGGTGGTCGTTCGTCGTCTGACAGGCAATCCCGGGCACGCCAGAGTGTGACGTCGGCCGGGCAAGCTTCCTGCAACAAACTTTCGCCCCGGCGCGGGCCGGACGTTTCATGTAGAAACGGTGCCAGACAGTTCTGATTTTATTTCTGTCCTGGGCTTTATCGTAGCCATCTCTCTCCGCCGAGATGTGCCTTGCAGGTTTCACGTTCAATAACCAATGCAGAGCCCAATGTGCCAACGTGTAGTACGGATCGGCGGACATGACTACGCGACGATGCGACCTGAAAGGCTCGTCTCGGCGGAGCGAGACGGCTACTTTGTGCGAGTTACATTGGCCTCGCCGTATACACGGCAATCACTCAAACAAAGCCGCCGGATTACTCACCATCCTCTTCTTCAACAGGTGCGATTTCCGGAGCCGGTGTGACAAGTGGCGTCTCTGCCGCTAACTTTGCCACGGCCGCCGCAGCTCTTGCGGCTTCTTCGTCGATCACGTCACCAGGAATGACCGCACAGGACACAAGCGTGTCGTCCTGATCGAGACGGATGATCCGGACACCTTGAGTATTACGGCCGATGGTATTGATGTCCGAGGCTCGAATACGCTGAATCTTGCCGCGAGACGTCACCATCAGAACTTCGTCGGAATCAATGACGCTCAACACATCCACGACCTTGCCGTTGCGAGCGGTCGTCTTGATATCACGAAGCCCTTTGCCGCCTCGACGCTGACGGCGGTACTTCATATTGCTGCCAGGGCTGGACTCATCACCCGCTTCGGCTTCTGCCGGCTCGTCGGCGACAACAGCGTCATCACTCGGTACTACTGAATCATCAGTTGGCAATGCGTCATCCGGAGCCACATCGGCGGGTCCGAATGGCGTACGCTTGCCGTAGCCGTGTTCGCAGATACTCAACAGTGTGCGTTCTGGATCCGCGACCACCATGCCCACAACGATATCGCCCTTCGACAGGTTGATACCTTTCACACCGCGAGTTGCACGACCAAGCGGGCGAGCGTCTTCGTGGTTGAAACGAATGGCCATACCGGTTGACGTTGACAGGATCAGATCGTTGTCACCTTCAACAATTCGTACGTCGACAAGAGCATCTCCGTCGTCGAGACGAATTGCGATGATGCCGCCCTTCTGAGGACGTCCATAGGCCGACAATGCGGTCTTCTTGATGATGCCC
>CANHVD010000290.1 GCA_947463775.1 Planctomycetaceae bacterium
ACAAGTGGATCAATTCTGATACTCGTGTTCGTGGCCGTTGTCACATAATCGTTCTGCGCTTGCAGGATCTTCGCAACACCCGTTCCGTATTGGCGAATGGAGATCCCTGACGTGTCTGTGGCCGATGCTCCCGACCAGACGACAACAAAGTTGTTCGGGTCAATCATCGTCAGTGAGGATTGGGTCTGATTCCCGGTCGTGTATTGATTGACCTGGAACGCGGCCCCATTTGCGGAACCGTTGGCGAGGTACTTCCTCGCGTAAATCCCTGTTCCGTCACCATCCCCTGTATTCTGCCAGCTTAAAATAAACTGGCCGTCGGCGGCCATCGCCATGGATGGACTCGTTGCAGATCCACTGGCGGCTTGAAACCATGAATATTTTTGTGTTCCGTTCGCATTGAATCCACGTACCCAGATGCCCGGCAGAATGGTCTGCTCGCGATAGGCAACTGTGAAGTTTCCGGCGGCGTCCATGGCAAGGGTGGGAGCATCACTGGTCGACAGTGTGCTGTCGATCTGAACTCTGGAAGTGCTCCATGTTCCGGACGTGCCATTGATGTCACTTTCGGAAGTCAAAATCCTCTGGAAATAGAGCTTTGCTGTGTCCTGCCAGAGCACCACAATGTTACCGGTCCCGTCGATCGCAACTCCAGGATTAATCTGCGTGCCGGTCGATGAAGCGTTCGCTCTCTTATCCGTAGTGTCGATTGCCGTACCATTGGCAGCATAGCGACGGAAGAAAACTCCGGAACTGTCACCGGGGCCTTCGCCTTGCCACGCGATCACAAATTGTCCGGAAGAATTCATCGAGATGGTCGAATTCTTCTGAATGCCGGTAGTGGTCGTGTTGACCAGAAACTCACCACTCAGAGCAACCCCTGCTGCTGAATAGCGTCGTGCATAAACGCTCTGAGCTGTTCCATCCTGATTCGTGCTGGTCCACGTGACGACAAAGTTACCGTTGCTGTCGGCCGCAACACTGGCCCACTGCTGATTGTCTGAAGTCACACTGTTGATTCGAAACTCACCGGTCAGCGGCTGACCATTCGCGTCGAAGCGGCGAGCATACACGCCCCATCCGGAACCGTCCTGTGAGTTGCTGCTCCAGACAACGACGTAGTTTCCGGCATGATCACGTGCGATCGCATTCTGACTGCCTCGCGTCTCCGCCGAAGTCATCTGGTCCGCACTCGTAGTGGAATTCGCACTGAATTGACTGGTCGTCAGGAAGGCTCGATCAAATTCATAGGCTCCGATGTCCGCGGCCCTATCGCGAACAAAACCTCTCTGATCCACTGTTGGGGCAGCGGCTGAGGAGCCTGCATCAAGGGCGACACTGTTGGACGCCAAAGCATGTGTCTGCGTGAATCCGCCATTGTTCGCGAGCGGCTGCAGAAGCGGATTCACTCCGGACAGATCCGACGATTGATTCAGAGCTGCCGTGCCATCGCTGTCGAGATTGTTCCCCAATGAGGAAACTGTACCGGAGACGTTGGCAGATGTTCCATTGGTCAACTCATTGCCCGACAAGAGCGTATTGCGAATTGTGAATGAGCTCGCCGAGGAATGAACAAGAATCCCTGCTCCGGCCGCTCCGGCTTCATTGTTGGCAATTGTTACGTTCAGCAATGATGCATCTCGTCCTGCATAAATGCCGCCACCCTGAGTCGTCGCGGTATTGCCACTGACCGTCACGCTTGTCATCTCAAGCGTGCTGCCCGCACCATCATGATGCAGACCACCGCCGCGATTTGCCGTGTTGCCCGCGATTGTCACGTTCGTCAGCTCAAGGCCCCCTGAATTGTTGATGCCCCCACCGTCTGAACCGGAGTTGTTTCCAACGATCGACACATCGGTCAGAGTCGCCGTTCCGTCATTAAAGAGTCCTCCGGCCTTCCTGGTTGTCGAGTTTCCTGAGACAACAGCCTGACTCAGCGTCAGAACCGCATTCTTGGAAACTCGTAATCCTCCTCCGTCTTCCGTTGTATTGCCGCCAGTAATCGTCACCCCGATTACTGTCGCGTCCGCACTGCCGCGGAGATCAAAGATTCGATCGATTGAACCACCATTGATGATCGTCGTGCCTGATCCAGCTCCGCGAATCGTCACGCCTTCCGCGATATCAAAGTCACCACCGAGTCCGGTGTCATCTCTGCCTGTGATCTGGATGCGATATTCACCGGCCGCGAGAATAATCTCATCCACATCGGCGTTCGCATTCGCTGCAAGGATGGCTTCACGCAGAGAAATCCTGCCGTCAGCGCCTTTGTTCGCAATCAATGCCGCAATCGAGGTCACGGTGCCATCCACCACATCATTAGTGGTCGTGACGGTGACAGTTCCGCCTACAACCAAACTATGGTGCCAGCGATCCATCACTGTGGCAGTAAAAATCCCAGGCTGGTCAATCTGGCCGATGTTGTATTCAAGTATCCAGTCCGCGGATTCAATCGAGCCTCCCGTTGCATCCGTACTGGCCGCGAGATCCGCGCCGGTCAATGCACTGAGCGAATCCAGAAAATCACGCCCTTCGATCGATTCTGCTACATCGCAGCCATAAATCAGCAGGTCCGCATTGGACGTAAGAGAATGCTGCCAGGCCAGCAATTCCGGTGCATGCTGGGCCAGTGTCGTGGAGTTCAGGCGTGTCGAACCGAGCAGGATTTCTCCGTCCCGCCCGTGAGTCAACAAGTGGATGGCAGAAACATTTCCAATCTGCTCCAGCTTATTGGAGATCTGACTGAGACCATCAGAGTCTGCATCCAGCCGCAGCAGCCGAACATCGCGGCCATCGCGCAATAGACTCTCCAGAAGCGTATCCGCATCCTGAACGCGGTAGTCAATCACAATCAGTTCGGGGCCAGAGGCCTCGTTGGAATCGAGAGCCCCGGTTTCCGAATTCGGATCGAGCAGATTCACCGCATCCGATGAAATCGCGCTGTATCCCTGTTCATTGATGCCCTCGGACGCAACGTTTTCGTCAACAATCCCATCAAAGACAACGTCGGATCCTGTCGAGGAATCAACGCCTGTTTCCATCACAGCAACGCTGGCTTCAACCGCCTGAACCGCGCCTTCCGCAACGATGGCCATCGGCGATGCGCTCATCAGGACTCGTTCTTCCAGGCGCGCAGCCTGAACCGCAGAAGGACGGTGCATCTGAAATCCCGACTGTGTCTCGTTCTGCAGTAAATGCAGAACTTCATCCACAACAGTCTGGACTCGATCAGTCAATTTGCGGCGACGGAATACCATTGAGACAATCCGAAATCTGTGACATTCTCAGGTTGCCGGCGGGAAGCGTACTTCCCACAGGACGCGCAGCACCGGCCTGAACCGGCGTAATACGGCATTCTCAAACCTAGATCACAGACTGCAGAGTCCACCAGACTCCTTCATGATTCCCAAAATGAACCTCGCGGCATGATTGGTGCAATCATTCTGCTGGTTATAACCAATGCAGACGGCGGGATTGCCGATTCGATGCACAAAGAAAAACCCGCAGAATCGGCCGGAGGAAAACCTTTCCCGTTCAAGCAGGTAAGACAGGCAGGATTGTCTGCTCGTGTCGAATAGTCCTCGGAATCCGAGTGTACAGATTCGCATTTGGCTGGATGGGTTTTGACACCTGTGACGATTCCTTCAGACGCCGACATTGTGCGGGCACGCAAATGAGTCCCCGTAATTCCAGGTCGATCACCTGATTCGGATCTGAAACCGTCCATGTTTCACACATCTCTGGAAAACCGCAACCCCGAAGCCACTCCCCGGTGCTCGACACTGGTGACATGGCTTCGCAAATGCCTGGAAGAGCGGAGAACGGCAACGCTTCTCGCCTCGGCCGCCATTGCCACAATGGCGACTACAGCCCTGTTACCAGCCAGGATGGGATTGTTCGCTGCTCAGGTTGTGCCGGATTCGTACGCGACGTCCTCAACGATGGACCTGCAAGAGTCCAATGCAAGCATGACCAATGCAGGCATGGCCAGCGACGATTCAGGGATGGTTATTAGCCCTCGAGGAAAAGACACAGCCGTTCAAACCGTTCCTTTTCGGCCCATGGTTTCTCCTCCTGTTCGACGTAGTCCTGCCCCCGCATCTTCGGCTCCTGCGAACTCTGCAACTGCCGGCCAACGTGGAGTTCTGCAGGCTCCCGTCTTCGGAACTTCTGGCCACGGCGTTCCTGTCAACGGCGCAGCGAGCACATCCGCTGTTGGGGATACTTCTGGTGGTCAGGGTTCGACCATGCCAGCACTTCGCGCCGGGCATTCAGGTCTCGCCGGTGGTGGATCGAATAGCCGTCAGGGTCAAGAACAGGGACAAGGCTACAACTATGTCGGGGCGTCTGGTGTCGCCTCTTTGCCACAAAGCGGAAGTTCCCAGCGAGGTTCTGTCAGCGCGGCGGTGCCCAGAACTTCAGGGAGTACGCCGGGACGACCGACTCGTCTCGCAGGAATGCAGGATGCGGCGAACATCCAGAATGGCGATCCAACAGCTCTGACGATTCCAAATGCGTCTGATGTAGACTCAAAGCCATCCACACCCGTTCCAACGGTACCGTCGGTCAACGGGTCAGAGGCTCATGTCGAACTGCCACCCGGCTCGAAAACTGCACCTGTTCAGTCATCGACCAACGGAGCATCCGCGTCTACACCCGCGACGCCAGGGTCCGGCCGAGGACCAGCTCCGGGCACTTCAGGCTTCCGAGCCACCGTCGAATCTGATGCTCCAAACTGGATCGGTCCGTACATGGGCCGCACGGGAATGCTGCCCCCTGGCGTTGAACAATCGCCAACCCCCGCTCCTTCCGTCGTGGTTCCGGAAAACTTCAGTGCGTGGTGGGATAGTCTGGTTCAGCAGCGAGCTGGGATCGCACCGCGTTCAATTTCAGTCGATGTGACGACGTTGGTTCAACAGGCACTGATCTATTCGTCGCAGGTTCAGGTGCTTCAGGCGGATCCAGAAGTTCAGCATCGAATTGTGAAGCAGGAAGAAGCGACCTTCGATTGGCGAACATTCCTGAATGCCAAGTATGACGATCTGAACGATCCCATTGGAAACACTCTGACAACAGGTAACAACGATAGTCGTTTCGAGGATCATCATACCGTGTCGTCTGGCGGGTTGAAACGCCGAACGACAGCGGGCGGTGAAGTGAAGTTGTCACAGCAATTCGGATATCAGGACAACAACTCTCGCTTCCTGCTTCCTAATCCTCAGTCCACATCACGACTCGAACTCAGCTTCCGACAACCGTTGATGAGTCAGTCGGGCGTTGCGTACAACCAGAGCCAAATTGTGCTCGCTCGCATCAATGCCAGCTCATCGGGTGATGAAACACTCGAAGAGTTGCAGCGACATCTGTACGGTGTTGCCGAAGCGTATTGGAAACTCTACCGAGCTCGTGCCGAATTCTTCCAGCGTCAGAAGCTGCTGTCGTCTGCTCAAAAGGTTCTGAAGACACTGGAAGGACGTCACGGAGTCGACACGATTCCGCGTCAGATCCTGCGTGCTCGTGCTGCCGTTGCTCGTGCCGAATCAAGAATGCAGCGAGCCGTCACAGATATTCGCAACGCGGAATCTCAGTTGCGTCTGCTGGTGAATGACCCCGAGATGCTGAATGGCGGTGCTGTCGAATTCACTCCGATGGAAGCCCCGAGCATGGTTCCAATGCCAGTGGGGTTGCGTGAATCTCTGCAGGAAGCTCTGGTCAATCGTCCGGATATTTCTCATGCGATTCGCCAGATGCGAGGTTCCGGTGTTCGCATGGGAGTCAGCAAGAGTGAAATGCTGCCCAAGCTGGACTTTATCGTCAGTTCCTACGTGGCCGGGCTGGAGAACAAAGCCCAGTTCGTCGACTCGTTCAACAATCAGTTTACGCAGGGACGACCGGGTTATACCGTCGGGATGGAATTTGAAGTTCCGCTTGGAAACCGCGCGGCGAAGGCCAAGGTTGAACAACGTCAATGGGAACTCAAACGTGCGATTAACAGCTTCAAGGCGACCGTCGAAACGTCACTGACAGAAGTCGAAATTGCCAGTCGTGAAGTTGACACGGCCTGGCGTGAGTTGCTGGGCAAGTATCAGGCGATGGTGGCGGCTCAGAATGAAGTGAGCTACCTTCAGGACCGGTTCGATGTTCTGCCCAATGTCGAAGAATCATCTATCCTGTTGCTCGAAGACCTGCTGGATGGCTACGAGCGTCTGGCGGATGAAGAGGCGGCTTTTGCTCAGGCACAAACGTCTTACTCGCTATCAATTATTCAACTCCGACGTGCGACCGGGACAATGCTGCGGTCGCGTTATGATGCTCCGGAGCTGGAGAACAGCGAAACAGAATGGATGACGTCCCGCGCTGAACAGACAGCGAACGAAGTGGATGCTCGACAAATGCGAGTCGCGACTTTGCCCGCTGCCGAAGAACTGGCTCTGCCGACAGAAGCGGCCAGTAATCAGCTTCCGGTCTCATGGACTCAGCCGGTTGGTGAACGTCCCAAAGCGGTCAAACCAGCTTCGCAGAAGCCAGCCAACCGTGTCGGCGGACATTCCTTCGGAAATGGATTCTGAGTTATGTTCAGGCGAACTGCGAAGGCAGTCGAATCGTCCGGGAACGCACTCGCCGAAAGCCGTGTTGCCAGATCTCTGGCGAATGCCAATTCCAGCGAACTGATCCCGCATATCCGCGCGCTGGCGAAATCGCTGGAGTCCGCTTCGGAATCGCAGTTGATTGGCGAAGTTGGCGAGGTTCGTCGAGAGCTCGCCCGGGGGCATCGTCCATCCGAACCTCATTTGCTGGTTGCGGGGCTGGCTTTGGCTTACGAAGCACTCCGGCGATCGAAGGGCATTTGCCTCTACGATGTGCAGTTGATCGCAGCCATGGCGATGTCTCGTCGCTGTATCGCTCAAATGCAGACCGGCGAAGGCAAGACCTTTGTGGCGCTGACGGCCGCGATCCACCTTGCGATGGCTGGACGAGGTGTCCATGTTATCACGCCGAACACCTATCTGGCGGAACGCGATGAACGGCTGGCCGCGACTGTGGCGGTGAGGCTGGGATTGACCGTGGCGTTGCTGCCTGAACGAACAGATGCCGTCAAGAAGACACCAGCTTACGATGCGGATATCACTTACGGAACCGGCCATGAATTCGGTTTCGATTATCTGCGTGATCAGCTCAC
>CANHVD010000291.1 GCA_947463775.1 Planctomycetaceae bacterium
CGCATGTTTGCGGGCTTGTCACGCGTTAAAGCGGCAGGCTTGTCTGATGTATGATTCCACGGCTGCATTGAATTGAGAATTCACTGCAGCCGTTTCTAATTCTGTTGAGCATAACCGCCAGCACGAAATTTCCGAGTTTGCAACCTTGCCGTACGGACTGAACGCCCGGAAGGCGACCAGGGAATACTCTCGTCTCAAGCGTGCTACTTTTTTCGGGATTGCTTTCTATTGTCGGGAATCACCTTCCCGCCGTCTGGCTGATTCCACAATCTCCAGGGATCATCAAGGCGTCGCATCTCGTCAAGCAGCAGCGACTCCATCTCTGCAAGCCGGTCAGCATACGCCGGATCAGATGCGAGATTGGTCTGATGTGATTCCGGAGCAACGCCGGTCAGTGTTGCCAGTTGTTCGCTCTGATGTTCGGGCAAAAATTCGTCCGGATTCTGCTTCAAATTAAACAGTTGTGTTTCGCGCACCTTTCCATCCAGAACGTCGTATTTTATGAGCTTCCAGTCGCCTCTCTTCACGCACCTCATGCCCGGCTTTGTTCCTCCGTTGTATACGCCGTACATCACATCACGAACGATCTCTTTGCTGCCTGCAAGCACAGGTTTGAAAGTAATACCTTCACTGGAATCCGGTGGTCGCAAACCAGCCAAATCACAGAAAGTCGGCAAGAGATCCAGCAAGTAGATGTTTCCGATCGCGCGAGTCCCAGGCTTAATGCCGGGCCCCTTAACGATGAACGGGACTCGCCAGGTGTGCTCGTAAAGATTCTGCTTGCCCTGCAGTCCATGCCGCCCGATCGCCATTCCGTGGTCTGCGGTGTAGATGATGTAAGTGTTCTCGATTTCTCCCATGGCTTCGAGCTGCTTCAGCACTCGGCCGATCTGGGTGTCGATGTTTTCACTGCACGCGAACTCACGCCCCAGCTCATTGCGTATCGTACGTTCATCGCGATTCTTCCAGACACCGCTTACATCGATCTCATCTCTCAATCCCGGGTGTCCATCTGGAAACGGGTGGGCAGGCAGATAATTCTCAGGCAGCCTCGGGGCCAATGGATTCGCTGGAGGCAATGTTGTCGAATCATTGTGGTTGACCGCACCATACTTTGCCAAAAATTCCGGCTTTCCGTCTCGCGTATCATGTGGATGTGAGAAACCAAAGTGGATCAGAAACGGATCCTTATCGCACGTCCGCTGGCGATTCTGAAGATACTCCAGCACCTGCTCAGCATGCCACGCACTTCCGGTTTCATCAGTTGGTCCGCGTTTTGTTTCATCCCGCCGAACTGCGAACAACTTGTTCGCAGCTTCGTAGCTGTTGCCCAGCTTGCACGTTCGCATCGTGTCATAGCCCGCTCGATTGAATACTGCAGGCATCGTGTGTTGCTCGAGATTACCGGGGCAAAGGCCATCCTCTTGGGCTCGAGGTGATATCGGCAAATGCCAGACTGTCCGCCCGGACATAATCATGTGCCGAGATGGCGTACAGACGGCTCCCATAAACGAGCCCATGTGGTAGGCACCGTCGAAGACCATGCCTTCTGCAGCCAATTTGTCGAGCGTCGGTGTTTGCAGCTCAGAGCGAGGATTGTAGACCTTCAGATCAAACGGTGACTGATCATCAACCAGCACAAACAGGAAATTCGGGCGCGGCTTTTCTTCGGCCCGCCCAACCAGGTTTGTAATCAGCCACGCAGCAGCGACCAGCAGTAAACTTTTACACATGACCATGATCCTCAGGCGCGACTTCAAAAAGGGGGCTCTTCAACGCAAAGAAGCCCGGCTCGTTTGCCTTGCCGGGCTTCTATTGTGGAACCGGATTTCTGTTTCGGATCAGACCTTGTCGGCTCGAGGACACACGTAAGGCTCGCGGTATTCACGAGTCAGCATCGCGTTCGCCGCATCGTTGTTCGTGAAGACTTCCTTCTCGGGATCGAACTTCAGTAAGGCCCCCAGCGACATCTTGTATTTGTCGAGTTCAACACCATTCTTCGTAAGATGCTTTACAGTCCGTTGCAGAGTCACCTCATTATCATCGAGGCTCTTGACATCTTTCAGGACGGCAGAAATATCGCTGACGTCGATTCGATTTTCTTCGCCCATGTAGTAGGAGATGTTGCCAAGATGACTCACCGCTGCAGACAAGTGTCCTTCGCGAACATCGGCATTCAGATCTTCGACTTTGCGCGACTGGCAGGCTGAGACAAAGTTCTTAAAGTGCTCTCCGCCACCCCTGAACTCTTTCGCAACTTTCATGTCCTTGTCGAACACAAGGCAGTGCTCATAACTGACCTGAACCAGAGTTCCCTCGGTGCCATAGAATACAACTCCGACCTTGTTTCCGCTCTTGCTTTGAAACAATGTGTTGAGTTCTTCATCGTCACTGTCATCGACGGACAATCCTCGAGTTTCAAAGACCATACACTTGTCGCCGTAGTCGTAAATGGAGACTTCGGTATTTCCTGTGTCGCCACCATCGACATAATTCGGATCGTTACGCTCGGCCTGATATCCCAATCGACCACCGTAGGTCAGAATCGTGGATGGGTGAGTATCAATGCCCAGACCCCAGCGAGCAACATCAGTCTGGTGCGGCCCTTGATTTCCAAGGTCACCGTTGCCGTAATGACGCTGCCAGTGCCAGTCATAATGGAATTTTTCACGAGTACATTTTGGGTCGGTCAGCGTTGCCGGACCACTCCACATGTCAAAGTTCACGTTGGCAGGAATCGCATAATCCCCTCGTGCACCGATGCTCTTGCGTCGCTTGTAACACAGTCCACGAGCAAACGTTACTTCACCAATGCCGCCGTTCCGCATAAACGCGACGGCTTCAATGACGGCTTTGCTGGAGCGACACTGAGTTCCCACCTGACACATGCGACCATACTTGCGAGCCGCCGCGATCAGGGCCGTTCCTTCGTAGACGTTGTGGCAAACCGGCTTTTCCACATAAGCATCTTTGCCGGCCTGCATCGCCCAAATGCCGGTCAAAGCATGCCAATGATTAGGAGTTGCCGTGCTGACAAGATCAATCGCGCTGTCTTCAAACGCCCGTCGCATGTCACTGACCGGTTTTGGGCGAAGGCCCTGTTTCTTTTCGATATCGTCACAGCGACGATTTGCGACCGCATCATCGACATCCACAATGATGCGAATCTCCGTACGCTCATCATTCAGAAATTCGTTGATATGCTCGCCGCCGCGGCCGTTAACGCCAACAATCGCCACACCCAGCTTGTCATTGGCCGACTGCCCTGCTCGACCAATGGCGGGAGCAGCCATTACGGCGGACGCGGCAGCCGCTGAGGTTTTCAAAAATCGACGACGATTGAGTTGGCTCATGAGTTGCCTCCGGGAGGGAATTGTTTTGAGGGGGGAGTCATCTGAAGATTCCGCGCCGCAAAGATTCTGGCGGCACGCATAACATGCTTCACGCATGGAAACGCATTTGCTTCATACTTGCAAGCGAATCCACGGCATTCACTCCCTTCAATTCCTTGACCCGGTTGTCGTTGTAAATACACAATCCCGCATCTCGTGCCCCGATAACGTGCTGCGTTTCCTTTTCAATAAGAGATTTATCCATGTTTGATTTGTCCGCGATTCAATCAGCCTTATGCGAATCTGGAATTCAGGGCTGGTTGCTTTACGACTTTCGCGGCAACAACGTGCTGGCTCAACGAGTCCTGAAGATGCCGCACGGATTTTATGCGTCTCGTCGGTACCTTTACTTCATCCCTGCTAAAGGAACTCCGCAGAAGCTGGTCCATCGTATTGAAACAGATGTGCTGGACCATCTGCCCGGTGACAAAACCATTTATCTGCGCTGGCAGGAACTGGAAGCCGGCATCGAGGCGATGGTTAAGGGAAGTTCAAAGGTTGCCATGGAATACTCTCCACGCAACGGCAACCCGTACATTTCCCGCGTTGATGCAGGAACCGTTGAGCTTGTCCGCAGCTTCGGCTCGGAGGTTGTTTCTTCAGGTGACCTGATTTCCATGTTCGAATCCGTAATGACGGAAGAGCAACTTCAAAGCCATCTGGAAGCTTCCAAAGTCACAAATGCGGCCTACGCACGAGCCTGGAAGTTTATTGCAGATCGCATTCGCACGACCGGGGCCGTGGAAGAATCTGAAGTCAGCGATGAGATTATGCGACACTTCGCCGAGTATGATCTGACCACCTATAGCCCACCGATCGTGGGAGTCGACGCGAACGGCGGCAATCCTCACTATTCGACCGGCACAGGGGCAGACACCACCATTCGAGAAGGGCGATTTGTCCTGATTGATCTGTGGGCCAAAAAGAAGACTCCGGGGGCGTGCTACAGCGACCTGACTCGCACAGGATACGTCGGGACATCGGTTCCCGAGAAATACACAAAGGTGTTTAATGTGGTCGCCGCCGCGCGAGATGCTGGCATCGCCTGCGTCAAAGCCGCCTTCGCTGAGAAACGTCCAATCGTCGGTGGAGAAGTCGACGACGCAGTTCGATCCGTCATCGAAAAGGCTGGCTACGGAGAATACTTTTGCCATCGCACCGGACACAATCTGGCTCAGGAAGTCCACGGTAACGGCACGCACATGGATAATCTGGAGACGATCGAGTCGCGCAGAATTCTTCCGAAGACGATGTTCACAATCGAGCCTGGAATCTACCTGCCGGAATTCGGCGTCCGCAGCGAAGTTGACGTCTACGTTCACGCCGACGGTCAAATTGAAGTCACGGGTGGACCAATTCAGACGGCGGTGGTGGCTATTCTCGCAGACTACTAAAAATCTGCCTGATAAGGAGTGGGTGTGTCTTTGTGTTCAGTGTCTTGGTGGCAACCTTCCAGGATGACCAACGTTAGGCTGGACATCGATTCGGAAGAACCGGACAATGTGTGACTTCAATTCTGATGCAGGGGTGTCGCCCGGAGTGTTGTGACTTCGGGTTCTCGATCAGAACCTTTCTTCATTACGACGCCCCTGAATAGTGTTAGCGGCAGAGCTTGATGCTGACTCGTGACGAGATGCTGAGCCACCTCAAGGCCAAACGGCCTGTGGTAGCTCCATCGATGCTTAAATGCGATTTCGGAAACCTGCGGCGGGAGACAGAACTGCTGGACTCGGCGGGTTCGTCGCTGCTCCACTGGGATGTCATGGATGGTCACTTTGTGCCCAACCTGTCCTATGGCCCAATGGTGATTGAACGAGTTCGTCCCCTGACGAAAACTCCGTTCGACGCTCACCTGATGATTTCCGATCCCGCAAAGTATCTCGACGAATACGTCAAAGCGGGCTGCGAAGCGATTACTTTCCATCTGGAAGCGGTCCCTCAACCTGTTTCGCTGCTGCGTGAAATTCGCAAACGGAACCTGGTCGCGGGACTGGCCATCAACCCGGGAACTCCATTTTCGGCGGCAGAACCATTCCTCCGCGAGTGTGATCTGTTTCTGGTTATGAGCGTAAACCCCGGCTTCGGTGGTCAGAAATTCATGCCGGAAGTTGTGCCAAAGATTGCTGCGGCGCGAGCTCTGGCTGGGAATGATTTGATCATCTCCGTGGACGGCGGAATTGGTCGCTCCACGATCAAACAATGTGCGGACGCAGGATGCGACGTGTTTGTGGCAGGAAGTTCCGTCTTTGATGAACCCTGTTATACGGCAGCGATTGCCGAGCTTGAGCAGACAGCAACTGGATCGCGGTCTGCTTGTTGAGGAATGAATCCTTATGTCAACGGTGATTTTGATTCGTGCTGGGTCAACGGACTACGATGAGCAGCATCGTGTTCTTGGAACGCTCGATATGCCTGTCAATAATCGTGGGGTCGAACAGATCCGCGAAATCAACGGGCAATTGGCTGCGAAAGGCATTAAGCTTCAGGCCATTCTGACCTCGCCGGAGGATCCGGCCTGCGGCACGGCTCACGCCGTCGCGGAGGTTCAGGGTGGCGTCAAAGTCAAGGAAATGGACGAACTTCGGAACGTCAACCAGGGACTCTGGCAGGGTTTGCCGGAGTCTGATATCCGCAAGAGATTTCCTCGACTTTTTAAGTCCGGAAAAGAGGATGTGACGGCGATTTGTCCGCCGGAAGGTGAGACACTCTCAGACGCTTGCCAGCGTCTGGAGCGAGTCCTCAGCAAAGCCATGCGTAAATACGACGTTCTGGCTGTTGTGGCACCGGAGCCACTGGCAACCGTAATTCGTTGCACGCTTCAGCACAGACGGCCTCATGTAACTGCCTGCCTGTGCGGAGAAGAGTCCAACGAGCTTGTTCAGATTCTTGAGTCGACTACATTTGAAGCAGCCCACTTTGCCGCGGTCGAAGAACCTCAGCCAGTCGGTGCTGCTCAGTCAGTCGGCGAAATGGAGAATGATCGATGAGTACTCTGGAAAACACTGATACCTCAGCCAAGTCCGCCGTCAAACGCCCCAAACGCGGAGTGCCGGAAGGCCTTTGGCTTCGTTGCGATGGTTGCGGTGCGACGGTTTTTCGTAAACAGGTTGAACAGAACCTGAACGTCTGCCCCGAGTGCGAACACCATTTCTACGTTCCGACGTCGATGCGAATTCGTCAATTGCTCGACCCGGACAGCTTCGAAGAATGGTACGCCGAAATGTCGTCCGGCGATCCGCTCGGTTTCGCCGATCGCAAACCCTACAAAGAACGCATTATCGATGAACAGAAAAAGACGGGCATGAAGGATGCCTGTACTGTGGGTCGCGGATACATGCGTGGACGCCCACTGGTCTTTGCAATGACCGACTCTGCCTTCATCATGGGAAGCATGGGCTCTGTGGTCGGCGAAAAGCTGACTCGCGCTGTTGAAAAAGCCACCGAACTCTCACTGCCGCTGATCATCGTCAGCGGTTCTGGCGGTGGAGCTCGTATGCATGAAGGGATCATTTCCCTCATGCAAATGGGCAAAGTCTCGGCCGCACTAGCTCGCTTCCGCCGCGCTAACGGACTTTTCATTTCCGTTCTGACGAATCCCACCATGGGAGGTGTCGCCGCCAGCTTCGCTTCACTCGGTGATATCATCGTTGCCGAACCTCAGGCCCTGGTTGGATTTGCTGGACCTCGAGTCGTCCAGGCAACCTGCAAAATCGATCTGCCTGAAGGATTTCAAACCAGCGAATTCCTGCTCAA
>CANHVD010000292.1 GCA_947463775.1 Planctomycetaceae bacterium
GAAAATCGAAGCGGCCGATGACTGAGCAATCTCAATCAGTAATCCTCGTCCCCGATCGGGCTCCAGTTTCAGTAACAAGTCCCGCGCTTCGGCTCGCAGGAGTTCAACATCAGACGCCAAAGCAGCATTAATGCTTACAGAAGTTTCCCGTGACTCTCTGGCCGCCAGCAGTCTTAACGCAGCCACGCGAACAGAAGAACTCTTTGAGGAATCCGTGACCCACATTGCGAACTCACCATCTTCAATGGGAAGTTGATGACGATTAATCAAAGCCACCAGCTGACTCTGAAGCGTATCCGGCGTCGTTGCCAAAAGAGCTGGCAACTGATCCGCCAGGACTTCTCGACAATGTTTCATCATCTCGGCATCACGAGCGGTCAGAGGACGCCAGAAGCCAGTCACGCGATCTCGAGACGACGGTTCGGCCCAATCAATCAACGCCTGCAGTGCCTCCTGACGAACTGCAAAAGTGCAGAGTGAACTTTGAGCCATCACGAGGACTCGCTGCAGGGAAATAACGTCTCCCAGACGAAAATTGGCGTTCACAATTCGCCGCAACAGGGAATCCGGCATTGCGCCGAGCGGCGAAAGGCCAGTTGTCTCCGCAGACTTTTTCTCTGCCAGCTCAGCCAGTATCTTCGTTGCGCTTTCCAGAGGCAGATCGTTGATGGCTCGAGCCGCCTCCGCTACGACTTGAAGATCTGAATCCATTAGAAACGCCACCACTGAATCAACATCCGCAGAGTCTGGCGCATACGAAGGAATGCTATCACTCTCTGTAGAAACCCAGCTTTCCTGTGGTTCCAGCAGCCACTTACGAACCGTCAGCAGCACTGACATGCGGATCACAGGATCTTGATCGGTCGCGTAACGCGACAATGCGGAGCGATCTTTGATTCCCGTCAAAGCCATCACGCCGGCGTGTCGCAGCCACGGATCTGAATGCCCATTGGCCCGCAGCATCTCAATCACTTCTGGCAGCGCGGCCGCATACTTCGTTCGACCAACGGCCAGTGCCGCAAACATGCGAACTCGAGGATCCGTGTCTTTCAACTTTGCAGTCACCGCAACGGCGGCAGGCTGATAGCGAAGATCACCCAGAGTTCGCAGTGCCTGAGCACGGACTTCGGAATCCTCATCGTTCAGTAGCAACGTCAATGCTTCTGCTGCCATATTTTTCTGCTGCATTACGCGGCCTGACAAAGGCGGGTTGCCGGAATTCGATTGTGATGAGGCCGCAAGTTGGGTTCTATTCGCATGGGCGGCGATTTGTCCCAGCCCCCAGATTCCATGCAGCCGCTTGAGCAGTGAGTTGCTGGCCGCGGTTGCATCAATGAACAGCGATGTTGATGGCTCACCTTTTGCCGCCAGAGCAAACTGGGCTCGCTGGCGAACACGCAGATCGGCATGTCCGAGAAGTTCCGACAACTGTTCCGAAGGCAGGCTTCTGATTCCTGCTCGCATCAGGTTTGTGGTTTCTGTAACGACAGCAGCCGATTGATTCGCCGGATCTGTGACTCGATAAATTCGACCGCCGGAGGAACCGCCATCCCAGATGAGATTCACAAAATCAGAAACATACAGCCGACCGTCGTAACCAAACTCACAATCGGTAGCAAAAACAGGTTTCAAAAAATCTTGCTCGTCGACAATCTGAAACCCGGCACCACGTGGCACGATGGAAAATGATTCGATACCGCCATTGCCAGTGTAGTTGCACAGAAAGAAATGGTGGTCATAGCGTTCCGCCAGACCCGTCCCCGGATAGTAAGTGAATCCCGACGGACCCGCGCCCAGCTTTCCGACAGGAGGCAGCAACCACGCTGGTCGATCATCGGCAACCGCGGGGGCCGCCGTTGCGACGGCTGAATCATTCGCAACTGGGGTGGCCGCAGCATGAGACTCCGACAGATGCCACATTTTCTCCGCGTGCCACGGGCCGGTCAGATAGGGTTCCGGCAAACTTTGAAACGCCATGTTCCAGCCACTGTGTCCGCCTTCAATGACATAGACCAGTCGGGAGTGATCTCCTTTGTCACAATTGTTGTCAGCGGCAAACAGGTTGCCGTATTTGTCGAAGATGATTTCCTGCGGATTTCGGAGTCCACGCATCACGACTTCCATTTCGCTTCCATCGGGCAGGCAGCGAAAAATCGCACCACTACGCGGACCGTGCAGAGTCATCCCTTCGCGAGTTCTTAGATGAAACCCGCGATCGCCGACCGAAAAATACAGCTTCCCATCCGGGCCCCAGCATAAGCCATGCAGATCGTGGCCAAGAAACCCGGCGTTAACTCCAAAACCAGATTGCACGATCGACCGTTCGTCGGCCACTCCATCCCCGTTGGTATCTCGCAGACGCCAGAGATTGGGAATGCAGGTGAAAAACACATCGCCGTCGGTGGCCATGACACCAGCTGCCATTCCATCCAGAGTCCCGTTAAACCCCGGAGCAAATACCGTCGACCGATCCGCGCGGCCATCGCCGTCAGTGTCTTCGACGAGACGTACCTGGTCGGCCGTCTTCGTAAACCATTCCATGCCGCCTGCGAACTCAGCGGCCCACTTTTCATACATGCGAAGACGGTCATCTGTTGTCTGAAGCTGCAGATCGTCCTCCAGAAGAAATGGACGTGTTCGATTCTCCTCTGTTCCAAGATTGAATCGGTATTCTTCCGCCACGAAAACTCGATTGTGTTCGTCGAGCCCAATAGCCACAGGAGAAGCCAACTTCGGCTCAGCGGCGAACAGATCCACAGTCATCCCTGCGGGAACTCGAAAGGCCGCCATTTGTTTTGTGGCTGCTTCCGTTCCGTCTGGCAAATCCTGAGCCCGGCCCAAGGTTGCCATGATGGCGTTTGCGGCAAAGACCAGCAGGCCACAGCAATACTTTTGATGACTTCGCAAAACACACCTCACTGATCATCGGGATCAGCCACCGACGTTGAACGGAGAAACTCTTCGGTAGCGTGAAGGTTCTGCCAGGCTTCGTCAAGGAAAGTGAGATGCGGTCTTCTGCTGTGTCGAGAACCCGGAAAGGCGATCGACTCCACTCCCTGGCAAGATCCCTGAGATTTGATACCTGGAGTTCAAGATTTGAGTTCTGAATCCGAAGACACAGAATGTCCAAATGAAGACCACTTCGCCCTTGGCTGATTGCGGAATCTTACGGCAGGGTTACGTCCCAGACTTTTGAGCGACGAGATTTTCCTTTGGGGCCTTCCACATTCAGCACAACGACAAACTCGCCGAGTTTTTCGTACTTGTGTGTCGGATGCTGATCGGTCGAGGTCGTGCCATCACCGAAGTCCCAGTGCCACGTGGTGATCTCGCCCCACGACTGATCGCGAAATGCGACGGTGCGATCCTCGACGCTGATGACCTTGAACGACCAATCGGCTTCGACTGGTTTTCGCAGACTGGCTTCGATCGGTTTCAGACGAAAGGCAACAAGATCTGACGCATCTCCGTACATCGTCGTCTTGTGCGACAAATTCCAGAAGCCGTTGTACTGTTTTTCCGCATCACTGTCATAATCGAGCACGGACCATGACAGATCAATCAGTTGATTCTCCTCCAGCTTTGACGCGATCGCTCGAGATTTATCTGGTGGCGCGTAATCAAACGGCGTAATAAAGAATTCGAGCGTCAGCTTTCCGGATTCGCCGTGCTTAAAGTTGTAACGAGTCGCTGAGTTAGCATACGGCAAATCTTTGATCCACGGCTGAGATCCCCAGACCATCGTCCAGTCTTTCCCCTCGGCTGGTGTGAAGATGTGATAATTCTGCGCGTGAACTCCGTGGAAAAGAAAGTGCGTCTCCATCTTGTCTCGGAGAGCGGCCTTTGGATGCATTTGACGAATCAGCGGACCTCCGGAACGATCGCCATCCACGACGACTTCAAAGATGTCGTTGTGCAGATCGGTACTGGCAAAGTCCCAATAATTGTCCGACGCTTCGTACAGAAAATAGAGATGGCTCTGACCTTTCACCCAGCCGACTTTGACGCTGACGTCGAGATTCTCAGGGTCGCGTTTGTCTCCGTGCTTTCCAACGGTATCAACCAATTGATCCGTGCCGATCGCGTAGGAATCCGGCACAATCGCCCAGTCGCTGGCATCGCCATCGATACGAGGAATCTGGTTCGCGGGAAACTGAAAGATGGAATACTCCACATCAGGTCTCGGCGATTCCCCTTCGGCCTGCATGAAAGCCATCAGAAGCAGCAGTGTACGCATAGAAAAATCTCCCTAAACGACGAAAACAACCTGAGCTATCAATGCGCGCTTTGCGGGGCAATAAAGTCGATGCCCGGCGGCGACATGGTTGCAATTCCTCGTGACTGATACCAGGCTGCGAATCAAAATGGTGTTTATTTTGAATCAAGTCCCCTAGAAGCCTTAACAAAACCGTAGCTGAGCTCGTGAGAGCTCAGAAACCGCTCCGAATTCTCACGAATCCGGCTACATGCGCATGTTTGGTTGAGCGTTCTTCGTACCAGAACTTCGAACTGTGTTTCTATTGCCACCTCACGTGCCACCCCGCCAAATCCTCTCGAGTTCTCTCGTAGCTGGATTAATCTTTCTCCTCTGCGCTCCAACCAACAGCGTCTGTGAGGCGACCAGTGTTGCTCACCCGATTTCGATTACTGAAGTTCAGATGTTTGTGACTCGCAGCAAAGCGATTCTGCGAGTTCAGATGTTTGCCGAAGACCTGATTCTGTTTCAGGGGCTCGAGCCAAATGACCAGGATCGACTGATTCCTGAAGATCTGAAACGGGGCCTCGAAGACCACAAGAAGTTTCTGCTGGAAAAGATCTCGCTGCGAGATGCTAACGGAGAACTCTACAAAGGTCAGATTACGGACATGAAGCCGTTTGAGATTCCTGCCGACGGAATCGCGGCGTCCGATATGATGCAGCACACTGCGACGTATGAGATCGAAGTCCCGTTTGCGATGCCTCCCGAGTTCTTAACGATTCAACAGGATATCACCGACGCGAATTCAATCGTCCCCAGTGAGATGAGCCTCAATATTCATCAGGCTGGCACAGGGCTGAATTTCACCGAACGACTTCTGCCCGGTGGCTCAACAACAGTGCGTTTCGACTGGAAACAGGAATTGGCTGAAGACGCATCCGACGAAGAATGGGACTCGTGGTTTGAGAAACAACGCGAAGCAACGCTGGGGATCACCAGCTACAGCAGCGTCTACTCGTTCATCTACATCGAACCCGTTGAGATGCGGCATGAGATCCTGATTCCGTTAGCCACACTGGCGACGATTCTGCCCATCAAGCATCAGGATCCGGCATTTGTTGAGATTGGCGAGCAGGATGCGATTCGCGAGCAAATCCGTAACTGGCTGAAAGATCAGAACCCCGTTGTGATCAACGGAACGAGAATTATCCCGGAGTTTACGCGGATTGATTTTTACTCGCTGAATCTCTCCGACTTCGCTGCTCAGGCTGCCGCGCAGAAGGTCAGTATGGCGAGCGGACGAGTTGGCATCATCATGACGTATAAGACACCCGATGATTCGATTCGCGATGTGTCGCAGAGCTGGAGCACGTTTTATTCAACGATGACCAAGGTGCCGGCCGTGGTCATTGCTTATCCTAGCTCGATGAGCAAGTTTGAGTTCTCAAGGTTTAACACAGCAGAGGACAATACTCTGACATGGAAGTGCAAACCCGAAGATCTACCGAAACAGATTTCATCAGTTGACGCCGTGTATAGTCCAAAGCCGACGATGCGATTGTTGGCAGGGAGCGCTGCCTTGGCGGCGGCTGCACTACTTCTGTTGAAGAAGACTTCCGCGACGGTAGGCCGAGTCACCGCCGGGGTGCTGTTGATTGTTGCTGTCGTCGCATGGAAACCGCTCTCGGTCGAGATTGACCACCCATGGAAAAGCCCGGAAGAACTATCGCCTGACCAGGCCAAGAATGTCTTCACCGCACTCCATTCCGGGCTTTATCGTTCCCTTGATTTTGGCACCGAAGATCGGATCTACGATGCTCTGGCCCAGACCGTAGACGGTGAGCTGCTGGAGGATCTCTACCTGCAATTGCGTCAAAGCCTGGAGTTGCGAGATCAGGGCGGAGCCATCGCGAGGATTCGCAGCCTGGAATACGATGCTGGTACTGCGGTGGCTCGCAAGGAAAGTGTCGTGCCGTGGCCTGGATTTCAGTATAAGTCAACGTGGACCGTGTCCGGGACTGTTGAACATTGGGGACATGTTCACGAACGGCAGAACCAATTCGATGCCGTGTTTACCATCGAACCACGCGAAGGCCACTGGAAGATTACTCGCATGGACGTCGCGGGACAGTCGCAGAAGTCCGCTCGCACGACATTGCGAAAGTTCTAGCGCATCGTCGTAGGATGGGCATTCCTGCCCGTCGCTCTACTTCGCTGTTACTTAGTGCCGTTGCACGTCAGGACGTCACGGCGGCGCATTGCTTCAAGATGCGATAGCCTGTAGGGTGTGACAAGTTCGCCGCGGCGAACGCTGGCACACCAATTGGCAGCAAAACTGTTGTGCCTGCGCTCCGCTTGTCACACCCTACAAAACACTCAGATTCAATAAGTGGTCACGACGTCGGACAGGAATGCCAACCTACAGTCAAAGCCTTGCACTCTGTCACGTAGATTTCTTCAGGAAACAAGTCTTCAGAACGATGACCGTTCCGTTGACTCGACCTTCGACATGCTCCGGGTTACCTGTCAGCCGAATGTTGCGAACAATGGTTCCTCGCTTAGCAGTGAACGTGGTCCCTTTGACGTTCAGGTCCTTGATGATGCAAACCGCATCACCATTCGCCAGGGCCGCGCCGTTACTGTCGACGGTGGGTTTGTCGCTGACTTCGTCGGAGGAATCGTCTGCCGCAATCAAAGTCGCCGATGAAGCCCACTGCTGCAGGTCTTCGTCGAGATACATCTGCTCGAGCAGTTCGCTGGCCCAGGCTTGCTCTTCCAGGCACTTCAGAATTCGCCAGGCTAGAACTTTCACGGCTCCGGTTTCATTCCAGATGGCATCCTTCAGGCAGCGCCAGTGATTGACATCCGGAGATTTCGGCGTCTGAAGTTGAGTGCTGCAGGTTCCGCACAGCAGCACGCAGGAATCCGCTGATGACTCATCCC
>CANHVD010000293.1 GCA_947463775.1 Planctomycetaceae bacterium
CTGGTATGTCCCGGTGCTGCTTTCAGAGCATCAATGACGCCCGCAAACTTATCCTCGAAGCTTTTCTGCATTCCGGGGATAACGTGATAGTTCATGCCCACTGTAATCATGATCTGAATTCCTGTGATTGGTTAAAGAGACGTCTCTGAAAGATTGCTGGCTGAAGTGTATCAGACGCGGCCCGATTCTCGGTCGTTTTTCGTCGCTTCGATAATGGCAGGAATTTGAGCCCGTAAGGCCTGTCGTTTCCCGCAGCAATTTGTCTGCGGAACGCTGTTTCACAAAGCAGGAAACAACGCCGCCCCATCCGGCAACGCTGGATGGAGCAGCAGTTGACCAACAAGTGTGTTACGGATTAATCATTCTCGCCCGTCAGGTTAAACGCGAGGAATCTCAAATCCTGCGCGTGGAGTTCGTGCAAAGAACGCAGCCGCCTGATCGTCGCCGGTGATCTTCTCGGCCTTCGCATCCCACTTGATGACACGATTCAGCCGAGCCGCAATGGCAGCCAGATGGCAGGTATTCATGGTCTGCACATGGCTGTAGACATCCGAGACCGGAAGTCCACCATCAGCAATACAGCGATAGAAGTTCTGCTTGTGACCTTCGAATGGCTTGCCCTTGTAGAGAGCGTTCAATTGGTCGGGGCCAAACTGATCCTTATCCCAGTTTTCTTCGATCGGCTGTCCCGCGATCTTACCACGATTGACGAAGAAGCGACCCTTCTCACCTTCAAACAGAATGCCGTTGTCACCTCGGCTGGTAATGTGCATTTCCGTGCCACCAGCAAACTTCGCGATGACATTGAAGTCATGTGAGGAGTTGTAGGAATCGTCCTTTGTGGGATAGCCATTCTCAAACGGAACAGGATGCTTGGCATCGGTGCCATCGATCTCAGCAGGTCCGGACCCTTCGCCATTTTCATCAATGGCCCACAAAGCAATATCAACGTGGTGAGCACCCCAGTCCGTGAACTTGCCGCCGGAGTATTCATACCACCAGCGGAAGTTGTTGTGACATCGCTGCTCGACATAGTCCACCAGGGGAGCCTGACCAAGCCACATGTTCCAGTCGAGGTTGGCCGGTGGGTCAGACTTTTTGAACGGTCCGCCGACATCGCCTCCACCAATCCCGACGGTCATCTTTGAGATCTTGCCAAGCAATCCCCTGCGTACCAGATTGACGGCTCGCAGGAAACGATCCTGATCACTGCGCTGCTGAGTCCCCACGAAGAAGACGCGATCACTGTATTTGCGACAGGCATTTCGAATCAGCTGATTCTCTTCGAGAGTCAAAGTCAAAGGCTTCTGACAGAAGACATGCTTGCCAGCCTGCAGAGCTTCAATGGCGATTTTGACGTGCCAGTGATCCGGAGTCACAATACTCACGACATCGATATCAGCACGCTCCAGAACTTTGCGATAGTCACCATAGAGATCTGCTTTGCCGCCGCCGATGTTGGGGTCGTCATTGGCTTTCTTTGCCTGATTCTCATCAACATCGCATAGAGCAAGAATATCGCCGTAGCTGCGATGACCGTGAGCATCCCCGCGCCCCATGCCGCCCAGCCCGATGCAGCCGATCCGAGGACGATCGTTCAGCAGCGTGTTTGCAAATCCGGTTTGAGCCCAGGGGAAGCAGGCGGCGGCCGTTGCGGCCGCGGCAATTGAACCGGACGATTTCAAAAATGATCGACGATCAGACCTTGTCGGGTGAGACATCAGGAAACTCCGGAGACTTGTAGGGATTAAACAGCACGCAGAAGAGTGGGATTCTCAGCGCTCAGGAGTCTATCTGAACACTGGTCGTGAACAAGCAATTGCACTTTCCTGACGTCGCTCCACAACGCTTCTGACCTGATCAGAGCCTGTTCTTCTGCGGATTTCTAATGATCACCTGCACGGGAACAGACAGTTCTGGATATACTTTGGACCGGAAGACGATCGTTTCCAGGGGCAATGCTGACACCTGCACCAGATTGAATCAGAGAAGTTAGAGAAGAATGTCATGCCGATTAAGACGGACTCTCTGGAAGAGCCACAGCTGAATTTGACACCCATGATCGATGTGGTCTTCTTGCTGATCATCTTCTTCATGGTTGGCGCTCGATTTACGGAAGAAGCGAACGACCAAAAGTTCGAAATCGAGCTTCCCACGGCCGCTCCGGTTCAGGTCATGAGCCGTACGCCCGATGCCCTTGTGGTGGTGGTCGCCAAAAACGGCACGATGACGATGAGAAAGAAGGAGCTGTCGCCCGAACAGCTTCTGCAGGAGTTAAGAGCCGCCAAAGCTGCCTATGTGGACCAGGCCATTCTGATTCGTGGCGATGGAGACGGCAACTACCAGGCGGTGATTGATGTAATGAATGCCTGCCACCAGGCAGGTATCAAAAAGTTTTCGCTGGCATTCAAACCTACCGAAGTAACCTCAGGACAACCCTGACATACATACGACGCCGATAGTTATAAGACATTAGCCGGCTAACTGTTTGACTCCGCCTTATCCCGAACACTCGGGAATACTCACGGTCGACCCTACAACACTTTCTGTCCCTCATGAACGCACTCAGTCAACTCATCAGCAAGATCTCACGCGGCGCGTCACTTAACGGTGACGACATGATCGCGTTGTTGCTGGTGCTGACGATGATCGCTTCGCTGACTCATCTGCTGACCATGCTGGTGACACAGTGGGGCGATCGAAACACAACATGGAAGTCACTGCTGGCTTCTATCCTTGTGCATGGTGTCTGCTTTCTGGGGCTGGAAGTTTTCGAACCTTCCGTGACACGCAAAGCCCGCGCAGAAGTCGTTCCGCCAAAGCTGCCCGAGACCGTGACTGAGATCCTTGTTGAAAGCGATCAGGATGTAAAGCTGCCCGAGTCCGGGAATACTCCCATCGCCGACATGATGACGGAAATGGACGTGGAACTGCAGCGGCTCGACGTTACGTCCCCCGAGATCACGGCCACTGAAACCCCTGAACGAACTCCCGACGAACTGGAATCCCTAAGTACCGCAGCCAAAGACATCACACAGTTTGAAGAACGGCAGATGACCGAGCTTGCGGTCCCCACCGATTCCGGAGAACTGGGGCCCCAACAAGTCGGGGCTGAAGACGTCGCTTCCGACCTCATCACGACCTACGAGCCAAATAGTGCCGATGTCCTGACGCCAAAGATGACGCGAACGCTTCCTCAAATCGGCCGTACGGAAGATGGACGACGGATTGACGACCCCACTGGTTTGATGTCCGCTCCGGAGCTGGAGTTTGAGTCGCCCAAACAGGATGTGGCGATGAGTCTCGCAAACATAAGTGATTCGGCAATCACCTTGCCACCAGCCACAATGAATCCGCAGGAAACGATCGAAAGCCGCAGTGCACCGATCTACTCGATGCAGCCCACGGACGGCAGCGGACTGACGCAGAATGTTCTGGATCCGAAGAATGGAGCAGCCTCCAGCTTTCAGGCTCGTCTGCCTCGGCCAGCTCGCACGACTCCCGATCGTACCCCGGCTGAACGTCCCTCCAGAATGACTCCCGATCGAGCGCGCACAATGACGCCGCTCAACAGTACCTACGATGATGTTCGCGTCGGAGACGTTGCCCCACAGTTCAGTGAGGCTTTGGAATCGGCAGCCGCCCTGGTGGAAGCCGATCTGCCCACCGTCCGTCGGCGAGAAAACCCACCGGCCACCTATCAGCTTCGCAGCCTCGCCACACGTCGTGATGCGGCCTTGCGTTTCGGTGGCACTCGTGAATCCGAGAACGCCGTCGAACGCAGCTTGCGCTGGCTGGCCGCCTGTCAATCCGCTGATGGACACTGGGATGCAGAAGATTACGGTGCGGGTCAAGTCAAGATCGATGAAATTGGCGTTGATCGACAATACGCCGGACGCGAAGCCGACACGGGCTTAACGGCCCTGGTGATCCTGTCGTTCCTCGGCGCGGGCTACACGCATGAAGACGGACGTTACGCACTTCAGGTCGACCATGCTCTGGACTGGCTGATTCGACAACAACAGCCAGATGGCAACCTCTTCGGGAATTCCGAGCACTTTGCTAAAATGTACTGCCACGCGATGGCCACTTACGCGTTGGCCGAAGCTTACGGTATGCAGCAGGATACGGTTCTCGGGCCCATTGTGAACCCGGCATTGATTCGGGCTCCCAACGACGCTGCTGCTCTTGCTGGAGCTGTTGCTGCCGCCGGTGCGACGTCACAAAGTGGTCTGCTGTTGCTTGCTGTGGAACCGGTTCGAAGCCAAATGGTGGCCGACAAAGTTGCCAGCTCATTCCGTCTGGTCGATGATCTCCGACTTCGTGCAGCTCTTGCGCGAGCCGTCGCCTTTACGATCGGACGGCAAGATCCCAAAAGCGGAGGCTGGCGTTATCGAGAACTCCAGGAGGGAGATGTCAGCATGTTCGGCTGGCAGATGATGTCGCTCAAAAGTGCGGAGATCGCCGGTGTTTTTGTTCCCTCAAAAGTTCGGCAGCGTATGGATGATTTCCTGAACAGTGTGCGGCAGGGGAAAGATGGTGGACTCTTCGGTTACCGGCGCAATGTCGTCAGCGATGGAAAAGATTCCGAGCCTGTCAGTCCCACGATGACGGCCGAAGCATTGTTCTGCCAACAGATGCTTGGATATCCCCAGGAGTCCGCCTCTAATCAGGAATCTGTCGCCTACCTGATGAGGAATACTCCGCGATTGTCAGATCTCAATTACTACTACTGGTATTATGGAACGCTTGCGATGTACCAGCATGGTGGTCGAGCCTGGCAGGACTGGAATTCGACCGTGCGTGAGGTCCTGATCTCCGAACAGGTCACCTCAGGGAAAAATGCGGGCAGCTGGGCACCCAAAGATCAATGGGGACGCTACGGCGGTCGTCTTTATTCGACCGCTTTGGCGACACTGACGCTGGAAGTTTATTACCGTTTTCTGCCTCTCTATCGCATGAATGATAAGCAGGAAATCAAGGTCAAGGTCGACTGAGAAATCAACTGCTGAGCCTGGCATCAAAACGGTGCCTCGCGATCTTGGGCTGAAAAAACAAGCGATAGCACTTCCCGATGATCAGCATAAATCGTGAACCCAACGCCGCTCAGAAGCACCACTTGGATGGAAGAGATCTGAAATGGCTGCTCGGATGAATCTTAAAAGTCGCTCCAACGACACTAATCCCTATGCAGCCCCCGAATCTCGAGATCACAGTGCTCCGGCTACGGAATTGCCCCCGGGCAGCCCGTGGACGATCGATGGTGAGGCCCTGCTGTGCCGCGGCGATCTGACCTTCGACTGGCTTTGCTTTTCCACCGGATTACCCGTGGAGCCTGATGCAAAGGTCTTCCACATGAAGATTTTCGCTCCTTCACAGCAACGACGAATCGTATTTCGCCTGTTTCATTCATTGAGCATCGCGACCATTCTGATACTGCTCGTGCTGGGCCGCGTCATGCAGACCGGATCGGTGAAGATCTTCGGCATTCCTTCATTTGTATTCGTGCTTGCTTATATCGCGATCTTCATCATCATCCTGCGCCGGACACCCAGCTTTCGGATCTATTATCGTCGCAGCCGCGAAGGACGACGACATCACCTGTTTCGCAGAACAATTCCGTCGCTGGCCGTCGGCATTTTCGTTCTTGCCCCCACGATGATCGTCCTTCCCCAGCTCTTTGCTGCCTCGTTCGGCTGGGGACTAATGACCGTTTGTACCGCGATCATAGCCTTCGCCGGTTTTATGATGCTGTTGCCAGAACCGCGAGCTGTCTCGTTGAACAATGGCGTCTTTCGCGTCACATACCTGGCACCCGAACTGCTGACTGCACTGAGAATCTTTGCCGATGAGCGTTGAATCGCTCACTCTTCGCGACGACCGCCCAGCAGCCCTGACTTCATCAGATAATACAACAGTGTCAGCAGGCTCGACACAAACGCAGCCACGTAAGTCAGTGCGGCGGCATTCAGAACACTGTTCATGCCATATCGTTCGTCTTCACCGATGATTCCGCTCTCAACAGCCAGGCGTTTTGCACGAGCACTGGCGTCAAACTCCACCGGCAGAGTCACCAACTGAAACAGGACGATTGTGCTGAACGCGATCGTCCCAAGTGCCAACAGCGGCTTCGATGACATCATAATGCCCAGCATCAGCAGAATATTCGAAGCGCCTGAACCGAAACCAACAACCGGCACCAGCGCGGATCGCATCCAAAGCGGTGCATAAGACCGAGCATGCTGGATGGCATGTCCGGCCTCATGGCAGGCCACGCCAATTGCCGCCACGGAGTTACTCGCATAAACCTGCTCGGACAACGCCAGCGTCTTCGTCGCCGGGTTATAATGATCGCTGAGAAAGCCCTCTGTTGGCTCAATCCGCACATCCGTAATTCCCGCGCGATCCAGCAGAATCTGAGCCGCCTGAGCTCCGGTGTAGCCGCGTCGAGTCCCCACCTGCGAGTAGCGGGCAAAGGACGACTTGACCATCAGACTGGCGATTCCCGACAACACGAGCCCGGGAATCACGACCATCAGCACATAATTGAAATCAATAAAGCCGTACATCTCTGTCTCCCTCTCCACCGTTCTCCACCGTTGAACGTTTTCGACGCTGCAGTTTCGGCAGCGTCAAGAACATACCAATGCAACTCATGTGCCCGACTTCAAACACCGTGTCGGACACAATTCGCTACAGCAAACATTGTTTAACGTGGAGAAGAGTGAATCGGATCAATCACATACGGCCATCGCCTCAATTTCGATCAATAAATCTTCGAATGCAAATCCTGAGACTCGAATCGCTGTGACGCAAGGACCCGGGGATGGGTAAAACTCCTGCTGCACACGGGCAATGGTCGCCTTCGCCTCGGCAATCTGCGACCAGTCATCCGGGGCGTAGTAATAAATGTACAGTTTGGCCACGTGCTGCTCCGTCAGGCCACCTTCTCCCAGAACGGCCCGGATAAACTGAAAGACGTTGCGAGTCTGAGTTTCAATGTCCTTTCCGACAGCTTTCGCCTTGTTGTCTGCCGAAATCTGCCCGCCAATGAAGCCCATATTTCCGATCTTCCAGCCCTGCGTAAACTGGGTATTGGGAATGCTCCAATCCCAGTGATTCTGTGGCTGCAGAC
>CANHVD010000294.1 GCA_947463775.1 Planctomycetaceae bacterium
AAAGCGATCACTGCTCGAACGACTTCGTCAGGAACTTGCCGGAGCCGCCAGCCTCGAACAGCTCGACGCACTCCGCGCGCAGATTGCGGGACTTGATGCGGAAATCACGTTGCTGGAAGATCAGCGACGACAGCTTGATCGAGCAGAAGTTAGCCTGCGGGAAGTCATGGAGCGGCTCAAGGGGCGTAATCATTCGCGAGTTTTCGAACTCGCTTCTTTGTACGCTCAACGACTGAGTCTGGGTGAGGTTCACCGAGTTTCAGCGATTCAGCCGGACCGGTTGCTGTTGAATACTCTTCACTATGTCGATCCACAGACGCCGGGACAGATAAGCCAGGAATCCCGCGATGCCGTTGCATTGGCACTTCGGCTTGCGTTGATTCAGGTCCGCAGGGAAACTCACGCGCATGTGCCGCTGATACTCGATGAAGTGCTGATTCCGGCTGACGAGGGGCGTCTGACGGCGGCGGTAAGATTACTGTCTGAGTTGGCTCAGGCGGGGCAACAAGTGATCGTGCTGACAGGTCGAAAGGACGCTCGTGATGTGTTTGCTCGATTCGATGCGGATGTTCGCCCGTTTGCGTCGCGCATCGAAGTTCCCGTGATCCTGGCTCCCGAGCCACCGGCTCCACTGCATGCTTATGTTGAACCTCCGGTCGAAGTGAAACGTCCCGTTGTCGAGCCGATCGTGTATCTTCAGCCAGCCCCTGTCGAGACGATCGCAGCAACGCCGACAAATATTTCAACACCAACGAACTGGCTGTTTTATCTGGAAGTCGATCACGGTGTTGAGGATCTCGCCGGGATTACGCTTGGTGAACTGGAAGCTCTGCGATCGGCCGGAGTGCTCACAATTGATGATTTGTTGAGCCGCACGGTTCCTCAACTGGAAGAGGCGGCTCGACACAAAGGCTTCTTGCTTTCTGTCGATCGTCTCCATGCTCTTCGTGGCCAGGCCGAATTGACGACTCGCGTCCCGATGTTGCGTCGCAGTGATGCCGCGTTGCTGTTTGCATCAGGGATCACCTCGGTCGAAGATCTCAGTCGGCTCCGTCCTGAAACCATTTACGATCGAGTCAGTGATTTTCAGAGATCCGAGGCGGGAAGTCGATTTCGACGCGGTGGCCGCCTGATCGATCGTCAGCAGTCCATAAACTGGGCTCGATTTGGGCAGTTCACTCGCTCGCTCGACGATGCTCGCCACAGTCGCAGTCGCTTCTCAGTCAAATCGACTCCTCGAAGTCTGGCACATGCGGTGGTTGAAGGTGCAGTCGCTACGGCCGCTTCCCCGGAAGGTGACCTGCGGCTTCGCAAACGCAAACGAGTTGTGGGTGACCTGAACTCTGATGAACGTCGAGCCCGCCGCGAAGCACGTCGCAAACGACAGGTGTCTCGCCAGCGTAGTGCGGAGCCCGTTGCGGCGGATGAGGAGGCTGTCCCCGCGGAACGAACCGGTGGTATGCGATTCTTTTTGAGTCGCACCAGTGAAGTGGAAAAAGCCCCTTCAATCGGGCCTCGAACCGCTCAGATGATGGAAACAATTGGCGTGCGGACGATCGAAGACCTGCTGAGTATGGCACCGGATCGACTGGCCGAGAAACTGAATCATCGACGAATTACGTCGTCCGTGATTCAGCAGTGGCAAGCCCAGTCGCGACTGATGTGCCAGATTCCTGAACTGCGTGGCCATGACGCTCAGATTCTGGTTGCCTGTCGAGTGACGACGCCGGAGAACCTGGCATCTCAGAAACCATCGGAACTCTTTGCGATCGTGGAGCCATTCTCAAGGACCAAAGAAGGCGAACGGATCATCCGCAATGGCCGCAAGCCTGATCTGGCTGAAGTGACAGAATGGATTCAATGGGCTGCGAATGCTCGATCCTTGAAGGCTGCTTAAAGACAAATCGGTGTGCCTGCGTTCGCTGAGGCTCACTTGTCACACCCTACAGGAAATGTTTGAATTGGTAGGGTGTGACAAGTTCGCCCAGGCGAACGCAGGCACACCAAACAGAGGAATGATCTCGGGCCAATTCCCGGGCCGCGACTGAACGGACCACGCACCTACTTCTTCTTGCGTTCGATCTTGCCGAACATGTGGCCGCCCACCGGGCCGTGCTGCCAGGTTCCGGCGTATCGATCTTCATAGAAAAGCACTCTGGCAGAAAAGCCTTCGCCAAGTCCTGGCAGACTGGCATTTGTCAGCGTGACCATCGGCGTGTCGCCCGCCCATTCCATCGGCACTGTGATCGGCAGTTTCGTGTCCAGTTTGCCGTACTTGACGCGAGCGGTGAAGATCCAGAGATTGTCATTGGCCTTGGCAACGCTCTCAATCTCGTACCGCTCGGCCTTCAGAGGTTCGCCGTCTTCCTTGCCGTCGACCGTGAAGGATCCGACGAGCACACAGTTCTCCATAGATTTTGAGAACGCTTCTTCGCGAGCGTCTGTTTTGGATTCATCGCTGCCGTGAAGCAGGGACGAGGGCACAAGGCAGCAGGCAGCAAAGGTGAGAACCAACAAGGAACCGGCTGTAAGCTTTTTCATTGATTATCTCCGGGAGATGAACTGGTTTGCGCTGAACAATTGACGACTGCGACGGAACCTGTTTGACTTCGCGGCATCATACGCATTGCTTGGCGGGGCGTACATGGTTGAGCAGATCAATGTTGTCGTGCGTCGGCCCCATTCGACTGGCCGGTAAACGTAAATGCTGCCAATACGCGATGCGACGTCTAAATGGTACGAATTGAGTGGCGTCAGTTTTGACCGAAAGATTAGGGACCGAAAGATTAAGGACAAGAAAGGCGATTGTTCTTCAGCTCATCTTTCGGTCCATTATTTTTCGGTCGAATGCGTTTCCGCTGCGTGCGGAGTTGATTGAAGTCCCGATGTTGTGTCTCAAAGGAAGAGAGTATTCCCCATGCATATCGTTGTCACTGACTATACCTTCCCCGACCTTGGTGTTGAAGAATCACTGATCACTGCGGCTGGCTTCCAGTTGAATGCGTGGAAGGAAAAGAAGCCTGCGGCCGAACTGCCTGCGCTGGTTTCCGAGGCGGACGCAGTGATCACACAGTTTGCTCCCGTGAATGCCGAAGTTATTCGATCGATGAAACGGGCAAAGGTCATTGTTCGCTATGGAATTGGCGTCGACAATGTTGATCTGGCCGTTGCAAAGGAATGCGGGATCCCTGTTTGTAATGTCCCGGATTACTGCATCGACGAAGTCGCCGATCATACGCTCGCTTTTCTGCTCGGGACGACTCGCCAGGTTGCGAGCAGCTCCAACTATGTCAAAGGCGGACGCTGGGGATTGGCGACTCCCTTGGATCGCATTCAGGTGCTCAAGAATATGACGGTCGGAGTTGTGGGCTTCGGTCGAATCGGGCGAGAAGTGGTTTCGCGATTGCGGGCCTTTAAGTGCCGAATCCTCGTGAGCGACCCAATCGCTGCTGCGGCCGACATTACAGCCGCCGGAGCTGTTCCGGTCAGTCTGAGTGAACTGCTGGCTCAGTCCGATGCGATTACATTGCACTGCCCATCGACCGCTGAAACTCGCGGCATGCTCAATTCTGAATCCCTCGCACTCACCAAGCCCGGCGTCATCGTGATCAACCTGGCTCGTGGAGATCTGATCGATCCCGCCGCGCTGACAGCCAGTCTGCAGTCCGGACATGTCTCTGCCGCCGCGTTGGACGTCTTTAATCCGGAACCTATTCCGACCGATCATCCGATTCTAAAAATGGACAATGTCATCGTTGCATCGCACATTGCTTCCGTCAGCGTAACGGCGGTTCGAAAGTTGCGAGAAACAGCCGCGAACCTCGCCATTATGGCCATTAAAGGTCAGCCGTTGCCAAACGTTGTGAACGGAGTGACAAAGGCCCGGAGCTGACCGTCTTCTGGTCATTCTCACTCCGGCCATCGACCCGTTTGGAATCGTCAGGCCGACAAGTTATTGCCGGAATCATGGGCTCATGATGGGTAATCTTGAATCTTTCGAAATCCCATGAGGCGCGGCGGAGGGGTTTGACGCATCTCCTTGAGAAGTTCATTCTTTCAGGAGATCACCCATGTCCCCATCGCAAGATTCCGCGTTCCCGGAGCCTGATTCCATGACCGTCGACCCTGCCAATTTGGGAAGTGTCGATCCGTTATCGATCGAAGGCATCTTTCTCGTTGCGCTGAGCAAATCCGGCGCGGAGCGGGAGGCTTTTCTCAGTGTGCAGTGTGTGGATGCATCGCAGCGGCAGAGAGTGGAAGCGTTGCTGCTGGCTTATGAGCAGGCCGGTAACTTCCTTCAGAAGCCTGCCGTCGCAGCGGAGGCGACTCCGATTGGCCAATATCTGGATCAGTGTGCTTTGCCGGGCACGTTGGGCAAACTTGGCCCTTATGAGATTCTTGAAGAGATCGGTCGCGGAGGGATGGGCGTTGTTTTCCGGGCTCATGATCCGAAGTTGCAGCGGATCGTCGCGGTGAAAGCTCTGGCTCCGGAGTTGGCGCGGCTTCCTTCATCGCGACAGCGATTCCTGCGAGAAGCTCGTGCAGCGGCCGCAGTCAGTCATCCGCACGTGGTCACAATTTTTGCCGTTGAAGGAACCGAAGAGGCGTCACTGGGGACCGAGCGAACAACGTTGCCGTATCTGGTCATGGAATGCATCGTCGGCCAGACACTGCACGACAAGATCAAGCGAGTCGGTGCGCTCAAGGTCGAAGAGATCATTCGTATTTCTCGGCAGATTGCGGAAGGGCTGACGGCGGCTCACAAGCGAGGATTGATTCATCGTGACATCAAGCCCGCCAACATTCTGCTGGAGAACGGAGTCGAACGAGTCAAGATCACCGACTTCGGCCTGGCTCGAACCACTTCGGATGGTGGGATCACTCACACCGGCGAGATTCTGGGAACACCGCAGTGTATGTCCCCCGAACAGGCGCGAGGTGAAATCGTCGACCAGCGCAGCGACTTATTCAGCCTTGGCTGTGTGATGTATACGATGTGTACCGGCTTCAGCCCGTTTCGTGCGGACAACATGCTGGCCGTGATGAAGAAAGTTTGCGAGACCGAGCCGCGACCAATTGCTCAGATCAATCCGAACTTGCCCGAATGGTTGTGTGAGCTGGTGCATCGGTTGCTGGAGAAGGAACCGGAACACCGAGTTCAGACAGCGGAGGGTGTGGTACGGGTGCTCGAAAGCAGAGTCGATACTTCACCTCGACATGCTGTCCAGCTACCTCCAACGCCGCCATTGGCGAGTTCGCCTGAAGAGGACGCAAAGGAAACCTGGTGGAATAGCCAACTTCCGGAGGTCGCGGCAATTTCGTTTCTGCTTGCGATGTTTCAAGGAGCCGTCTACAGAGATGTCGCAGATGTTGAGCCGTTTTATACAGGACTACTCGTTTGGGCGGCCGCTTTTCTATTTCGCATGCTTTCGAAGAGAGGTCCCTGGATCAACTGGCCGAATTTCGTTGTCAGTCTTCTCGCGATAATCCTGGGTGGGGTTTTCGGTGTATTGATCCGCCAGGGAAGAGGCGGCATGGTGTTCGGTCCGGAAGTTTTTGTCTTCGGCTCCGCAGCAATTATCTTCTGGCTGCTGCAACGGTGGTTCCCGCAGTTGTTCATTCAGAATGGGTGGGCTGATCCGCGGCAAATCGTGGCACCAATATCGCGGGCTGATGTAGCCGCGACAGCCACGGCTGGAGCCGATCGTCTGGAGCCACGGCAGCCACTTTCACTCTTGTCGTTCGTGGGCTGGATTTTCGTGGGGATTTTTTGCCTTGGATTCATCGGTGGGATTCCATTGGCGATCGCAGTGATCGTCCGCGATTTTAAGGCACAGAACGCGCAGATCCAACATGCCACGTTCGTCATCCGTACCCCCCAGGCCGAGAATCTGAAGTATGTCACCATCAATGGCGAGCAGGCGATTCTTCAACCAGGCGGCCCCGGAGAATGGCGCATCGCAACAACGCCCGGAACTCACAGCATCTATGTTTCCTACAGCAGTGACAGCATGCTGAATCAGGAACGTTTCTTTACCACCACAGCGACAGTCTCTCAAGGACTCACAACCGTGATCACCGCCGACCCGGCCATGGTCCGCTCGCTAACACGGCCGCCGGGCGTCGAGGCACCAGCGAATGCAAATTCGACCCCCTTGTTGGCCGGCGTCACGAATGCTCCTTCAAGCCCTGCGATCCCGCTGGCCGATGCCGTCGAAGTGCTGAACGATCCGACGACAATGCCTGCCCCGCCGTTTGATCCCTTCACGGGAACAGTCCAGGGAGTGTGGATCGATGAACCGGGCTTGCTGGTACGACTGAAGCGTTTCGATTTCGAAGGGACAGATGAGAAGGGAGAAGAGTTCTACACCAAAGCCAGGTGGGGGACGGGGACTTTCTTGCGTGCCAAAGACGACGAAAAGGTCGCGGTCAATCCCATGCAACAGGTGGGGGTCGAACTCCTGCCAGGACGCTACGGCGTACTGGTCCAGGATCTTGACTACGGCTGGTCTCTCGACCGACGGGGAACGATCACGCTGGGATCCGGGCCGCAGTATATCCACGTCAAGCGTTCATTCGATTCACACCGACTGCGCAGTGACGCCGCTACTCAGTTTCCGGTCCCGTTCCGCTGGGCCGGGAAGACGTATCAGATGCAAACCGCGCAGGAGGTTCAGTTCGTCAACACTCTCTTGTTATGGCTCAGCAAGGGCGATGGATCGGAAGGAATTGCGAAGGACACCGATATGCAATCGATGATTGCCGGATTCAGTGATCAGCGATTCGTGGCGGAAGCGATCGAGATCGATCCCCAGAACGGCAGCGCGCGGCTGAAGCGAGAACGTACTCTGGCCCAGATCGATATCCAGTCAGCCAACATGCATGCCGGGTTCATGTCACCGCTCGGTCGCCTCGAATGGACGGGGCCTTATAAAACTCCTCGGGCACTGTTTGTTCCGAGGCAGGAGCTGCGGATGTTCGTCAAGGACGAACTAATGGGGTGGGACTCCACTGAGTGGTATGACAATAAGCCGATTGCGACTGACGACCCATTGGCGACTCCGTTGGTCGCACGTCGCGATCGGGCGTTGATAAAGAAATTTGCCGACACTGAGCCTCCGAAGAGTCAGGT